>JANPGT010001074.1:0-4699 GCA_031424135.1 Chitinophagaceae bacterium | reverse complement strand
AAAGAAGAATATGCAGAAAAAATTAACTATATTATTAACCACCGGGAAATGGCCAATAACGACGCAATAAAACAGGGCCGCAAACAGTTTGCTTTACAGCATACCTGGAAGGAAAGTATCGGCAGGCTGGGCGATGCTTATTTTTCCTTAAAAAATTAAACTTCCGGTAAAGATGGACGAGCAGCACTTTGAAAATAAACTGATGCGCATTATTGCAACACTGTTCATATTGTTGTTCTGCTCATTCATGTTCTATAAATTTTTATTTGACTAACCAAAGCCGTACAGCTTTGGTGTGCAGTAGCAGGCTCTTTTATGAAACTGATTAATTATTTTGAACGCAAGGCCAAGGGCAGGATAGTGCAGGAACTGGAGGGGCTCCGTTTCCTGGCCATTATTCCTGTGGTTATCCAGCACTGCGTAGAAAGGTGGTACAGGAATGCCTATACGCCCGGCATCTCTGCTTTCAGCGACGCACTCATTAATTACTGCCTGGGTGGTGGCGTAGGGGTATACCTGTTTTATGCTATCAGCGGTTTTATTTTACCACTTCCCTTTGCAGTAAAAAGAATGAGCGGCCAGCCCATGGGCAGTTTAAAGACCTATTTTATGCGCCGTCTCACCAGGCTGGAACCGCCGTATATACTGGTGATGCTGTTGCTGGCCATTACAGCACTGGCACTGCATAAAATGAGCACAGGAGAAACACTCGGTTATTTTTTTACCGGTATCACTTACAGCTCTACCCTGGTATACAGGCATTTTAATATGCTGAACCCGGTAATATGGAGCCTTGAAGTAGAAATTCAGTTTTATATAATAGCCCCTTTTATTACCTATTTAATTTTTGGCGTTAAAGATTTTGCACAGAGAAACCTGCTGATTACAGGCAGTATGCTGCTGGTGATATTTATACAGGAACAAACCGGTATTTCAAATGGCCTGAATGTATTGAGGTATACCATCCTTGGGCAATTACAATACTTCCTGGTAGGCATCCTGATGGTGAATCTTTACCTGCAGCAAAAATTGCAGCCCGGCAGCGGCACCCGGTGGTGGGATCTGGCAGCTACTATTTCCATTTTCAGCATGATAGCTTTCCGGTGGGTAACTGGCTATGGCAAAACCATGCTTTTCGTATTTATTCTCAGCATCCTGTTTATCGGGGCGTTTCGCTCAGGCGCCTTCAACCGCTTTATAAAACGCCCCTGGATTATGGCTATTGGCGGCATGTGCTACACTATTTACCTGTTGCACCTGGCCATTGCACAGGCAAGTATCGAATTACTGCTTAAAATAGTGCCGGACGCCCAAAACAGCCTGCTATGGTTCAGCATATATGCCTTGTTTTTCCTTGTTTGCCTGCTGCTGACGGTTCCGGTATTTTATTTGTTGGTAGAAAAACCCTGTATGGACCATACCTGGCCTGCAAGATTGAAAAATTATATAAAAGCAAAAACCGGCTGGGGCTTATCTTTAGAAAAAACAAGCGGTGCAGGCGACAAATTGTAAATACCGCCCTTGAGTAAACACCGGCTGCAGCACCCACCATATATAAAAAATTGAACTGATAAAAGTATAATGACAGGTTTAAAAAACAGCAATACTATTTCTGCAGGCGCATGGGTAAAAGAAGTTTTTTTTACCAAACGCATGAATAGCCTGCCGGGCCTTATTGTAATGGCCCTGTTGGGCATCAGCCTGGCATTTGCAGGGGTGTATTTGGGTGTAAAATGGCCCTTGATTCTTGCTACCGTTGCAGCTGCATTGGTCTTTGTAATGTTCTGTTTCTATTACCCTGAATTTGCCTACTATTCCTATTTCTATTCCATTATTTTATTTACTTTGCCCGCACGCCTGTTCAGCTTTGAATTGCCCCTGGGCGTAGTAATTCCGGGCACAGGTTATTTATGTGTACTTGCTGTTCTTTCCTCGCAGTACCGTAAAAGAACTGACAGTGCTGCTTTCTGGAAGACTCCTATTTCACTGATGATGATTGTCATCTTCTTTTTCCTGTTGCTGGAAGTGTTTAACCCCGAGATTGAAAGCAGGGCCGGCTGGTGGAATTTTTTCCAGAAACAGATTCTTTACATGCTGTTCTACTATGTAAGCTTCCTGATGCTGGATTCAATGGAGAAAATCCGGCGCTTTGTAAAATACTGGATAATACTTGCCATACTGGTGGCGTTGTGGGCTGTCAAACAGCAGTTTTTGGGATTTACAGCGTTCGAGGATGCATATATTCACAGCGATGCCAATATCACCAACCTGCTTTTCCAGGGGGGGATGTTCCGAAAATATTCGCTGCTGCCCGACCCTGCCTCCTTTGGCATTATGACTGCTTCCAGTGGCTTATTCACCCTGGTGCTGGCTATCCGGACGCCTATAAAAAAATACCGGATACAACTGTACATTATCACTTTCCTGCTCATCATTGCTTCTACCTATTCGGGCACAAGGACCTGCAATGTAATGCTGGTAGCCGGACTGATTGCCTATATCATATTTACCTTCAATGAAAAAAGAACACTGATTTTATCTTTTGTGTCTTTGTGCCTCGCCATTTTTCTGTTATTTGGCCCAATGCGCAATTCCCCGATCATATCGCGCATGAAAACCACTTTGCAGGGCAGCAAAGAACCATCCAATATGGTAAGAGACGCTAACCGCAGAAATATACAGCCTTATATTTATGAGCATCCCATGGGCGGCGGCCTGCAAACCTGCGGAGAAGAAGGAAGAAAATTCTATCCGGGGCATCGCCTTGCAGGTTATCCGCCAGACAGTGGCTATATGAAAATAATGCTTGAACAGGGCTGGGTTGGGCTGGCCATTCATATCATTTTTTACTTTTTTATTCTGCACAGGGGCGTTACCGGGTTTTATGATTCGCGCAAAAAAGAAATCAAAACCCTTTACATGGCATTTACGGTTTGTTTCTTCTCCCTGGTGGTGGGACAGTATTCACAGTTGGGTATCTCCCAGTACCCGCAATATCTTTTTTACCTGGCTACCTTAGTTATTTTCTATAAATTAAAAGAATATGATACAAAAACTACTGAAGAAAATGAGACTGTCATTGCCTGACCCTGCAAAAGTATATACACTTGCCATTCTACTATATTGCGGCACTGCCGCAGCGCAATCAGCACCTGCATCCGGCAAACCGGCTACGATCGGTTCAGCTACAAGGCCAACTGATATTCGTGAAAAGCTGGTGCGGCTGGCCCTGCAAAATCCCGATTATGAAGTGGCAGACCGTACACTTACTATCGCCAACTACCAGGTAAAAAAAGCAAAGGGAAACTGGTTGAGCTTCCTTGCTGTACAGGGAAACCTGAATGAGTTTGCCTTTAAAGGGACTACCACCATCAACGGCGTAACTTATAACCCTTCGGTATATTATCCCAAATACAATATCGGCGCTTCCATTCCTTTCAGTTTCTTCTCTGACAGGAAGAACGAAATTAACATCGCCAAAGAAAATGTGTCCATTGCCCAGGCACAAAAAAATGAACGCTTCCGCGACATAAAAGCAGAAGTACTTACCAAATACGAAGACTACCTGCTGTACCAGCAAAAGCTGGACCTGCAGAGCCAGGTAACACAGGATGCCAGGACAGCCTACCTGGCTGCTGAAAAAGATTTCCAGGATGGTGCCATTAAGCAGGATGAATATAATAAAAGCTACCGTGGATACACAGACGAGAAAATAAGACAGGCCGAATACCTGCGCGATCTCAACGTAATTAAACTGCAGCTGGAAAAAATGATAGGTGTTTCAATTGACGACCTGGTGAAAAAATGATTTTCTCCATACGCTGTGCTGCCATTTTTTCCAAACATCAATTGTTTACCCCTTACCACTATTTACTACCGGCACAATGAAAAAATATTTGCCCTTTTTATGCGGATTAACTTTTACAGCGGTTACTGTTGCTGTGATAGAATACCTTACGCTTAAGAAAACCGGCGGCCATTTCTGTTACCCGCTGGACGACACTTTCATCCATATGGCGGTTTCTAAAAACCTGGCGCTGTTTGGCAACTGGGGCATTACTCCCAGCGGCTTTGTGTCTACGTCTTCTTCGCCCCTGTTTACTGTTGTGCTGGCCTTATTTTTCAAACTGTTCTCTGTAAATATATTGATGCCTTTTGTCATCAGCTGCATAGGCACCCTGCTGCTGCTGCTGGCCATGAACAAAGAATTGAACAACTACAGTTCTTTGTCCACTTTTAATAAAATCACCTGTATTATTGCTACCATTGTTTGCGGTACCATACCCGCTATGACCCTGCTGGGCATGGAACATACCCTGCAGATTGCTTTTACACTCTTTTTTGTACATGGAGCAGCTTCCTTATTAAACAGTACGCACAAAAAACATCTGTGGTCAACCGTTTGCTGGGCCGCATTAATGACGGCCACGCGTTACGAAAACGTCTTTTTTATTATGGCGGCGTTTGCATTGCTGGCCTGGCAAAAGCAGTTCAAAACAGCTATCATTATTGCCGTTGCCGGTGCCCTGCCACTGGTTTTGTTTGGCATTTACTCAAAATTGCAGGGCGGTTATTTCATTCCCAATTCCGTGCTTATAAAAGGCAACCAGAATATTAAATATTTCCTGAATGGTGGCACTTCGCTGCTGCAGGCTACTACCAGCATCAGCGGTCTTATCGTTATCGCCCTGGTTATTGC
>JANPGT010001073.1:0-9472 GCA_031424135.1 Chitinophagaceae bacterium | reverse complement strand
GCAGGTATGCCATAGATTTTCCTGGCACCTACTTCATCTGTAATGGTAATTTCTCCTATATGGTGATCTTTCTTATAGGGCTGTTGCTGTGCTTCTGTTATGGGGTTGCTGCATTTGCCCAGCAATGGTGTAAATCCGCCGGCAGACAGGTAATAGACAAATACTTTTTTATCAAGGCCTGCTATGCGGGCCTGTGCATTGGTTAAATAACTGAAGCTGTTGTTTCTGACTTCCCGTTTTGCCCGTACAATATTTTGTTTCAACGCTGTTTCGGTATTGTCTTTACCGGAAAATACAGCCAGTGCAGTGGCTCCATCTCTTGTTCCCTGTGTTTTTATTCTCACCGGCACATTGCCCTTCACCTGGTCGTAAATACTGCCGTCCTCGGGAACCGGCTCTCCCACTCTCTTAAAATACACCGTCTCGAACGCGGGATCAGTTACATCGCCTGTGCCGGCAAAATTGCCATAAGCATCGTAACTGTTTTTATCCTGGTATAAAAACTTATCACCTGTTTTCCATTTGGTGCTGGTGGATTTGCTCAGGCTTCCCTGTACATCGCCACCAATTTTAAAGCCTGCTCCAAAACCTGTTTCCACGCCCACAGACGCGCTTACAGAAGTATTCACCGCATCGTGGTCCGCAAAAATGCCCGTACCCCCCAGGTAGGCGCGGTATTGACCGCAGCCATCCTGGGCATTTGCCATAAATAAGTCAGGTGTGGCTACCGGCACAGGAAGATTCGGTACGCCATCAAAATAAGGCACATCTTTCTCACGGTTGAAATCCATTAGTGCTTTGCCATCATTTTTGCCTTCATAGCAGTGCATATACCCGTAGGCGTTATAAGCGTTTACTGGATATGCAACCTTCTGGATGGTATAGTGACCACTGAGTTGTATAGCGGGAAAGGTGCCCCAGACTTCAGCACCCAACTGCGGTGCAAGTGAATAGGACTGACTAAAATACTCCGCTTGTGTTTCGGGTATAAAAGCTTGCGCGGCGTAGGATGTGTAGGAAGCATTGTTCATATTAACAATATTCCGTTTATCGCCATCTTTTTTGCCGGGATTGTAAACTGCGCTCAGTGTGGTGTATTGCAGCCCGCTTCTGGAGTTCATTCCTCCACCAATTCCAAGGCCGGCAGATTTTTCAGATTCAGTTTTGCTTTTTCCAATAATGGAGAAATTGATGGTGGGATTGAAAGACGCGCCATTCTGGGAATTAAAATTCAGGCTGGCACTTGCGGAAAGTCCCGCTGTATTGGAGCCTGCCGTGCTTTTATTGGTAGACAGTAATGGGGCATTGGCATCCAAACCAAACTCAATACCCAGTCCTCTTTTGTTATTGTAAAAAATACCCGCCTGTAAACCCAGTTTTGCAATGCTGCTTACATCAAACCCAAACAGCTCCGGTCTAAATTCGAAGTTCACCCCGCCTGTAATATCGTTGCGCATGTGAAATTCCTTGACTATTTTATCTCCATTGGCAGCTGCGCCATTAAAATCATCCGGCAGCCCGCGCATTTGCCGGTCTATCACTCCCGGGTTCAGGCTCCAGCCAAACCCTACCCAGCTGGCCTCATCATCCATACCGCTGCCGCTGTGGTAGGCAATATTCAGCGGATAGCCGCCTACATCCATCAACGGAATATTGTATGTAAAATCACCTGTAAATGGATCTACCAGGTTGGCTGTGCCTGCAGGTTCAAAGGCTTTCATCTCAGGCTGGGCAGGGCCGCTGGTCAATGCCCGGGCCGTCAGCGGGGCCAGCAGCTGACAAGTAAAAATCAGCAACATGAAGGCAGCTAAGTGCCTTTTTACAGGGATCAGTCTTCTCATCTTTTCTATTTTAATACTTCCAGTTTTTCTATTGCCTCCTTTTTTATATCAAAAAGGGTTGTGCCAAAACCTGCAATGGTATCAGCTACCAGTAAACGCAAACTGGTCTCCGGGCTATTCCATATATGGGTATTGTCAAAAAAGACCAGGTACAGGAATTCCTTTTCGCTAATGCCGGGTATCCTTTCACACGCAATGCAGGGCAAACTGTCTGTTCCCTGAATAGCATAAAGGCTGTTTCCTATACCAAAATTTATATACTGCATCGCAGCGCTGCCTTTCATTTTTTCGTTGCTTTTCAGTACCAGCTTTATGCATAAGAAGCCTGGCGGCTTATTGTTGCCGTTATGCGTGCTGATTTTGTTGGGCAAGACTTCCATAACAATAGTATGCTGATTGGTTGTTTTCACCTGCAGCAGGCCGTTTGCCGGATCCGAAAGCAGTTTGCCAGCAACCGTTTGCCTGTTGGTGCATGCAATAGCTGTCAACAGCAGGTACAATGCCATGTAGTATTTTATTCCGCTCATTTTACAATGCATCTCACTTGTATATGAACCGCATATACAGCGGCTGGTTACCAATATTTTTAATCTTTAACAGGTACATTTTATTGCGTTCAGGGCCTTTGATATCTTCCATGTCAATGTCAACCCTGTTCAGCCCGGTTTGTATTTTTATTTCAGGCAGGTTCCTGATTTTTTTCGCGGGATCCGCCAGGCCGGTTATTGAGTACTCCATTGTTTCTTTATTGTAGGGGTTGATAATGGTAAAGCGCAGCATATTGCCGGTGACGTAAAAATTGCCGTTTAATGATCCACTCAATTCGCGGTAACTTTCGCTGGAGGAATCAATTTTTTTACCGTCGCATTTTGTACTGAATTGCCATATCTCTGATTGAGTAATTTTGGTATTGCCGAGGTAAGCCACTACCTGCCATACATAATCTTTGTCTTTTTGAAGGGACGGTGCCTGTGGGGGATAAAGCAGCATAAAGCCGGCAATATTATCCTGCTGTAATACCTGAACATTATTCATCAGGGCATCGGCAGCCTGTTGTTGAGCTCTTTTTTCTGTTAATATGAGCCGGTAGCGCAGCTGGCTGTTGAGCGGCATTCCGGGTTGCCAGCTCAGCTCCGGCCTGGTATTGCACAGCTGGTCTCCATCGGCGGGATACACAAGACTCAGTGGCAACATTGGCTGGATGAGGTGATTAAAACAATTGTCGAAAACCTGCTCGCCCGCGTTTGATTTGTTTTCAATGCCGGTAAATTCGAAACAATACTCATACTCACCTTCGGGAAACTTGCCTGTCTGGCTCAGTATACTGGCGGCGGCATTGCTACCAAATTGTATACGGCTTTGAGACATCAGTGGGGTCAGCAGGTTATTGCCTGGTTTCACTACCAGTTCGGGCGTCAGGGCTACCAGTACCGTCTTGTTTCCGTCGTCTTTAACAGTAATTTCCACCCTACCATAAAAGCTGGTGAAGCCTGTGTTTTGAACCTGGGCCGTATAGAGGCCATTTACTGTCTGGCCATTTAATGCAGGCATGAACTGGAAGCCCACCTGTGGGTGCAAACTGTACTGTGTCATCGTGAACATCACAAGCAGCAGTCCTATTTCTTTTCTTACTGATGGTTTTATATTCATCCTGAAATTTTTATTCCTGTTTGCAGTAATTATTTTATCAAATACTGAAGACTCCAGTCCAGCCGCACATTATCCATTTTGACAGGTCTGTACGCTCTTATGTTTTTTAAGATATCTGTGTAAAAACTGACGATGAATTTTTCTCCCAACTGTCCGCTGAATCCTTGTTTAAAGCCTATTTGTTTATACCAGTCTTTTGTGCTGTTGTAATTAAGGGCAGTAGTGGCAGAAATCCGTTTGCCAATGTTATATGCAATCCCGGCATCAATAGTAAACTGGGTATTAAAGACGGCGAATGCAGAAGGCGTGGCGGCTTTATTATACTGGGTGTTGAGGTAATAAGACTTTTTATTGATGGTGAAAGTTTGCATGGCACTCAGCAGTATGGAATTGTTGTTTGCCGGCACACCGTCGAAACGATAATTGTTTTTTAGTGCTGCAAGACCAATCACCTGCTGGTAATTGAGTTTGCCAAACCGTCTCCGGATATTCATGTCAACCGCCAGGCGGTTGCTTCCACCAACAGCCGCCGTTTTATCGTTCTGTAGCTTTAAAGATTGGTAAGGTTGGTAACGCAGGGCAATCCATTGGCCTTTTTTCAGCTTCCACTTGCCCTGGAAAGAAAAATTGTAGATGAGCCAGCTGGTACTGCCAGTGCTGTAGGCATATTCCCGGTAGTTACCCCTGGCAGAAAGCTGTAGTTGATTTTTGAAGAAGCTTTTTTTAACGCTGCCCCCAAATTCCGTCATCCCCCTTGATAGAAAAAGGCTGCCCGGGTTAGCGTAGCCCTTGCCAATACGGGTTCCGTGAAAAGCATAGCTGAGCTGCCGGTCTTTTATTTCGCCATTCCATTGAAGTGTAAATGCCAGTTGCTGCATAAAATTTTCGCCACTCAATAACTGGTTAGAGAGGCCGCGTCCCTGGAGCAGCGTATCTGAAATATTTTTCTGGTTGTCATATTTATGGGTCGACTTTGATATCTCCAGGTTCAGGAAGTTAAACCCGTTCATCTTTATCTGGTTGCTGAATGTAGCTACCACTGTTTTGCCGGGTACAACACTGAGAAGGCCAGTTCCATAACTGCTTTTTTGCTGCTGGTAACTAAACAATGAGAAATGTGCGTGGCTGCTTTGCAAATCCCCTCTGCCTACCCTTATCCCCATAGCGGTATTGTCTGCTGAAAAGCTGGATATTGCAAACCGGTTATCATAGAGGTTGGCAAATTCCTTTTGTTTACCGGCCAAAAAAAACAGGTAGGTTTTGTTGTTTACAAATTCGGCGTTGATACCATTGTTGGTATACTGGTATACCGTCAGTGGGCTAAGGCTTACCGTGTTCATTCCTATCTGAAGTTGGTTGATGTTCAGGAATATTTTTTGCAGCCCACCCAGATCCAATTGATCTTTCGCCAGTGATTTCAGCCTGTCCGGTTCCTGCAGCCATTGCTGCAGGCTGTTATTTTTAAATTGCGCTGCCTGTTGCAGCCTATCCAGTAACCCGGTTTTCCGGATATCATCTTTGAAAGAATTGATTTTACTGATTATACTGTTAACGCCTGTTATGCATTGTACAGACTGCGACAGGGAATCATACAAGACCATATCTGGTGTACCCCCCGCATCCAGCTGCTGCTGCAGCAAGGCCAGTTGATTTTTTTGATCCCCTATGTTTCGCAAAAAATCAGCAGACAGGAGTTTGTCCCGCAATGCACCAATATCACCCTTCAGCAGGGCTTCAGGATCGCCCAATTGGGCCAGCTGGGTTCTCAAAAAACCTTTATAAGCAGCATTGATCGAATCAAGCGAGCTGGTAAGCCTTCCCAATGATTCGTTCTTTATTTTTTGTAAAGCGTCATTATAGTCCGGCAGCAGATCAGACGCGTTTATTTTCAATTTTACTTTATCGCGCAGTGAGTGGAGCCATGCTTCCCGGTCGAATTTGAAGGAAAAAATATTGCGCGAATGGTATTCAGACCCGGTAAAGTCCTGCCTGGAAAACTGTAGTGCCATGGGAATGCCCAATACTGCCCAACTGCTGTTCAGCATGTTGGTGTTGATGAAGACACTGCCCGTATTGAAAAGAGAGGGCGCTATTTGCCCAGTGATGCTAACACTGCCACTCTTCCATTGTAAAACTGGTTGATGAAGTATACTGGTGAATTGGCTGAAAATGTCGCTCATTTCCTTGGTTTGAAGCGATTGCATAAACTGTTGTTGAAATAATTTTTTGTTGCTGGCCACCGCTTCCATCACTACAGGTTTGACAGAGGATATACCGGTATTACCCAGCTGATGCATTTGTACCATAACAAGCCTGCTGAGTGTATCAATGGCAGCGCTGTCCTTTAACGCGGCCCTCAGTTTGTTTTGCTGTATTTTCTGCCAGGCATTATTTTGCTGCAATTGCTGCAAAATTTCATTCCTCATCCATTGCCTCAGTGCCAATAGACTGTCCTGCCTGCTGACCAGGCTATCAGTTGTCTGCGCCACACACTGTACCCCCAACAGCAGGAACAGCAACATGAGGTAAGCTATGGCAGGTATTTTTTGCATTGACTGGCTTATATGGTAATGATGTATTAGTACGTCAATTCGAAGGGTGGGAAGATTGTATGTCAAATATGGAATAGTTTTATTGAGATAACAAGACAGAAAATGCTCATTCTTGTATGGTGTAAACAACAAGTTTTACTGATGAATTAACATTGCTACTAAGAAATGAGGCGTCGTTAAATGTTGTGCGGTTAACCCGTTGTGTCCGGTCTGAAACCTTTCATTTTGACAATGCACCCTTCCAAAATGGAAGGGTTTTTAGTGAACTGCCATGGCCCGGTGAATTTGCTTTCGCCCTAAGATCCTTTCTGCTACTGGGTTTTATCGATAAGTGGTCTTTGGCAGCCGTATCAGGTACGCGTTTTGGCATACAGCCGCAAAACAATACAGCATGAAAAAAAATATTCAATGGGCGAAGTTGCAGGTAAAGCCCTTTCACCTCTTACTGGCCTTTTATATGTCCATTATTGGTGCCGGTCTTATTTATAATCTTTTAAATTAATAATATGCTAACAGCTATTTTAATTGTAGCGGGACTGATTGGGTTTGTGCTGTTCTTTAAAGCCATTGAATTCTTTGATCACATTTAAGTCTGGTAAGGAGATCAAGTCGCCTTTTAATAACTATCTATTATGACAATTTTATTCATCATCTCCGTCCTGGTTTTTTGCTACATGTGTTATGTACTTGTAAAACCGGAAAAATTCTAAGCATGGTGTAAGGTGTAGAGTTTAATGCCTTATACCCTACGCCTTGCACCCTAAACCTTTTAAAAATGAACACAGAAATTGCCGGCATTATTGCCATGTTTGTTATCACTGTTGTACTGGCCATTCCACTGGGCAGGTACATTGGAAAAGTGTACAATGGAGAAAGGACCTGGCTGGATGCTGTACTAAATCCCATCGACAGGCTCTTTTTCAAACTGGGTGGCGTAAAGCCGGAAAAGGAAATGAGCTGGCAGCAGAACCTTTTCGGGCTTTTACTGATCAATCTTGTATGGTTTTTATTGTCCATGTTCGTGCTGATGAACATGCAATGGCTGCCGGTGAACCCGGATGGTAATCCATCCATGAGTGCAGACCTTGCGTTCAATACCACCGTAAGTTTTATTTCAAATACCAATCTGCAGCACTATTCCGGTGAAAGCGGCGTGTCTTACCTGGGGCAACTGGTGTTGATGCTCTTCCAGTTTATCAGTGCCGGCATTGGTATGGCTGCCTGCGCCGTAGTGTTTAAAGCTATGAAAGAGAGAACTGCAGACAAGCTGGGTAATATCTATACCTATTTTGTAAAATCCTGTACAAGGGTATTGCTGCCACTTTCATTGGTAGTGGCTGTTATCCTGCTGTTCAATGGTATGCCCATGACTTTCAGGGGCAAAGATCAATTCATCTCATTACAGGGCGATACGGTAAATGTTTCCAGGGGCCCTGCTGCTGCCATGGTAGCCATTAAACAACTGGGTACAAACGGTGGCGGTTTCTTTGGGGTTAACTCAGCCCATCCGCTTGAAAATCCCAATTACTTTACCAATATGGTGGAGAATGTTTGTATACTACTGATCCCCATCGCCATGATTTTTGCGTTGGGGTATATGATAAAAAGAAAAAAACTGGCGTGGATGATCTTTGTCGTAATGACCATTGGCTTCCTGCTCTTTCTTTTGCCTTCTGTGTATTATGAAATGAATGGAAGTACTGCAGTCAGGCATATGGGCATTTTGCAAAACCTGGGTAGTATGGAAGGTAAGGAGGTGCGCTTTGGCCCTGCGGCTTCCGCGTACTGGGGAATTACTACTACCGTTACCTCCAACGGTTCTGTAAATGCCATGCACGACAGTTTTACCCCGCTCACTGGTATGTTTGCCATGCTGGGCATGATGATCAATTCATTTTATGGGGGTGTGGGCGTAGGTTTTCTGAACTTCTACATCTTTATCATCATCGCTGTTTTCATCAGCGGGTTAATGGTGGGGCGCACACCGGAATTCCTGGGTAAAAAAATTGAAGCCAAGGAAATGAAGATAGCTGCCATCATTGCGCTGCTGCATCCATTTTTAATACTCGTGGGTACGGCATTGTCATCTCATTTGTATGCAGGCAATCCAACTGCCTATGCAGGCTGGTTAAACAATCCGGGTAACCATGGTTTCAGCGAAATGCTATACGAGTACACCTCTTCTTCTGCCAATAACGGTTCTGGCTTTGAAGGCCTGGGCGATGGGGTACCATTCTGGAATATCACCTGTGGCATTGTGATGCTGCTGGCCCGTTACCTGCCCATTATTGGCCCGGTGGCTATTGCCGGTATACTGGCAAAGAAGAAATACATCCCGGAAACTGCGGGCACATTAAAAACAGATACTGCCACTTTCGCTATCATGGTCTTTGCAGTAATATTTATCATCGCGGCACTGAGTTTCTTTCCGGCGCTGTCGCTGGGGCCTATTGCAGAATACTTCGGAATGAAATAACTAACGCGCAGCGCTAACAGATAAAAAAGAGAAAATAAAAATTATGGGCCGGGCTTTTGAATACAAATTAAACATCGTTGCGTCGCACACTTGTACATTTTGGTCTTCAATCAGCGGTTAGAAAAGAGAAAGTCTTGTCAGCTATCGACATCATATAAGTTACCTCTTTTTCTCTGTTAGCCCTGCGCGAACAAAAAATAAAATTATGTCAAAAAATACCTCTAACAAACTGTTTGAAGCCTCCCTTGTAAAGGAAGCCATTCAGCAATCGTTTATCAAACTGAACCCGCGCATCATGTTTCGCAACCCGGTGATGTTCACCGTTGAAATTGGAACCGCTGTAATGCTGGGTGTTTGCATCTGGATCATCGCAGGTGAAAAAACACAGGGCAGCCTGGCCTATAACCTGATAGTGTTTGCTGTACTGCTGCTAACCCTGCTCTTTGCTAATTTTGCCGAAGCCATTGCAGAAGCAAGGGGTAAGGCCCAGGCCGACAGCCTGCGGAAGACCAGGGAAGACACGCCTGCAAAAAAGATATTCCCGGTAGGAGAAATTTATACCGATGAAGTAAAAGTGGTACCCTCCTCCCAACTAAAAAAAGGAGATGTATTTCTTTGTGAAACCGGAGATACTATCCCTATGGACGGTGAGATTATTGAAGGCATCGCCACCATTGATGAATCGGCTATTACCGGCGAAAGTGCCCCGGTGATTAGAGAATCCGGTGGTGATAAATCATCTGTAACGGGAGGTACAAAAGTACTGAGCGACCGTATCAAAGTACGGGTTACCACAGCACCCGGTGAAAGTTTCCTGGATAAAATGATTGCACTGGTAGAAGGCGCATCCCGTCAGAAAACACCCAATGAAATTGCGCTGACGATTCTGCTGGCAGGGTTTACCCTAGTATTCATCATTGTTTGTGTAACCCTGGCGCCTTTTGGAGAATATG
>JANPGT010001072.1:0-5638 GCA_031424135.1 Chitinophagaceae bacterium | reverse complement strand
GTGGATTAAAAAGCCGTTAAACAACCACTGCTGTGCCCAAAAAAACTATATTTACGCGGCCCGCACTACTGCCCATAAAAGATTAACTGTTGAATATGAGATTTACTGGTATTACCAGCATACTGCTTAGTATAATTGCTGCTGCTATTTTTACCAGGCCGGCTGCGGCCCAGGCGTCAGACCCCGACACTTTATTCTACCACAAGGCCATTGGTAATGCGGTTTCATTGTACTGGCAGGCCGCTGGTGATCAATCAGGTTTGTATAACGGCAGCCAGTATCCCGGCTATCCTTTTGAGTTCAAGGATGGCGGGCACCCCTATTTTATCAAAGAGGTAACGGGTGGTTCCATTGTATACGACAAACTGTTTTACCCGCGGGCAAAACTGCTTTTTGACGAGCTGGCAGAGCAGGTAGTTTTTGAAGACAGCACCCACAGGATACAATTACTGAGAGAAAGAATTTCAAAATTTACCATCGGAGTCTCCAATTTTGTCCGCATTGAAAAAGACAGCTTCAGCAGTGCCCTGCTAAATTCCGGTTTTTATGAAGTCCTGTACGCGGGCAGGGTAGTGGTATTGAAAAAGGAAGTGAAGAAATTGAGGGAGGAAATGCGGTATGCAGATGAAGGTTTATTGCGGTACATCGATACCAAACAGTATTACTATATTAGGAAGGACGGGGTTTATTATTCCGTAGGTTCCAAAAAAGCGGTGTTGTCCGTTTACAAAGACAGGAAAAAGGAGTTGCAGCAATATATTAAAACCAGCAAGCTGAATTTTAAACAAGACAGGGATAACATGCTGGTAAAAGTAAGTGCCTATTACGATCAGCTAACAAAATAGCATGAAACAATTTTACTTATTGGTGATGGTTTTCTCCGGCATACTGCAGGCCACTGCTGTGTATGCGCAGCGGGATACTGCCGCCCTGAATATGGTAGTAAGCGATGCTTCACTGCCGGTATTTGTTGCAGAACTGGAAAAGCAAACAGGGTTTCTTTTTTATTATGATAGTACGCGGTTTGACAGCGTCACCATCAGTTTTACTGCTAAAGGCCTGTCACTCACCCGGCTGCTGAACCAGGCATTTGCCGGTAAAAATATTTATTACACCATCGACGAAGCAAAACATGTTTTTATCACCCGCGGTAGGGCGTTGAATATCGGCCTGCCCGTTGGTTTTTTTGACCTGAACCGGAAGCAAAACAATATCACCGCCGGAGACAATCCTGTAGACCCAGATGACAAAGAAGATAAGCAGCCGGTGACCGCTGCTGCACTTGAAAATAAGCTGTATGAAATTGGCAGCAGGGCTGCAGTGAGTGCACAGGGCATTGTTACCGTGGCGGGTTATGTAAAAGATGCTGCTACCGGTGAGCCGGTAGTGGGTGCTTCGGTGTATGTGGAGAAAACAAAAACCGGCGTTTCTACGGATCAGTACGGCTATTATTCATTGTCTTTACCCAAAGGCAGGTATGTGCTCAATGTACAGAGCATCGGTATGAAGGATACCCGCCGGCAGTTTGTATTGTATGCAGACGGCAGGATGAATATTGATTTACAAAGTACCGTACTCACGCTTAAAAGGGTGATCATTTCTGCACAGAAAATAAATAATGTAAAAGGAACCCAGATGGGTTTGCAGAAGATAGATATCAAAACCATCAAACAGGTGCCGGTAGTATTTGGTGAGGCCGATGTATTGCGGGTAGTAACTACACTGCCAGGTGTAAAAACGGTGGGGGAGGCCAGTACCGGTTTAAATGTGCGCGGTGGGGCCGCAGACCAGAATCTTATTCTTTTCAATGATGCTACCATCTATAATCCTGCTCATTTCTTTGGCATGTTTTCCGCATTTAACCCAGAGGTGGTAAAAGATGTAGAATTGTATAAAAGCAGTATCCCCGCCCGTTATGGCGGCCGCCTGTCTTCTGTATTGAATATCAACAGCAGGGAAGGCAACAAAAAAAATATTACCGGTTCTGCAGGTATTGGCCTGCTCACCAGCCGCCTGGATGTGGAAGGCCCGCTTATTAAAGACAAATCTTCTTTCATACTGGGCGGACGTACTACTTATGCCAACTGGTTACTGAACTTGTTGCCCGATCAGTATAAAGACAGCAAAGCATCCTTTTATGATGTAAACCTGAACATCAGCCACGAGTTCAATAAGAAAAATACGGTTTACCTTACCGCGTATCTCAGTCACGACCGGTTTAACCTGAATAGTGACACATCTTATGCCTATGGTAATAAAAATATCTCGCTGAAATGGAAGCATGTGTTTAACAACAAAATGAACAGCCTGGTCACTGCCGGTTACGACAGGTATGAGTATGCTATTTCCAGTGAAAAACTTCCGCTGAATGCTTACCGGCTGGGTTTTGATATCAACCAGTCTTATTTTAAAGCCCATTTTAATTACTACCTCAGCAGCAAGCACACCCTGGAGTTTGGGCTGAATACATTGCAGTATAAACTGCACCCGGGTAAATACCAGCCCCTGGGAAGCAAATCGCTGGTGGTGCCCAACGAAGTGCCGGCAGAGCAGGCACTGGAGAGTGCAGTTTACCTGAGCGATCGGTATAATATTTCCAGCTCGCTGTCAGTAGATGCAGGCATCCGTTATGCAGTATTTAATAATATGGGTCCGCAAAATGTTAACACCTATGCGCCCGGTCTGCCAAAAACAGAAAGCAATAGCCTGGGTAAGACCCCCTATACCAGCGGTAAATTTATTAAAACCTATGCAGCGCCTGAATACCGGCTCTCCGTGCGTTATGCGTTTACAGACAGTTTCTCAGTAAAAGCAGGATACAATACGCAGCGGCAATATATTCATTCACTTTCCAATACCACGGCCATGGCGCCTACAGATATCTGGAAATTAAGTGATCCAAATATTAAGCCGCAGCAGGGTGACCAGGTATCACTGGGTCTTTACAAAAATTTTAAGGCCAATACCATTGAAATGTCTGTAGAAGTGTATTACAAGCATATGAAAAATTACCTGGACTATAAAAGCGGTGCTGTGCTGGTGTTAAACAATCATATAGAAACGGATGTGGTTGGAACAAAAGGCAAGGCCTATGGTGTGGAACTGATGGTAAAAAAACTCACCGGTAAACTGAACGGGTGGATCAGTTATACATGGTCGCGGATATTGCTGAAAATGGACGATACTGCGGCGGGCGAACTGATCAACCGGGGCAATTATTATCCCGCCAATTATGATAAGCCGCATGACATAACGGCTATTGGTAACTATCGTTTCAGCCACCGTTTCAGTATCTCTTTAAATGCTACCTACAGTACCGGGCGGCCCATTACCCTGCCGGTGGGTGTATATAATTTTGCGGGTTCTGTAAGAACGCTGTATGCAGACAGAAATGCTTACCGTATACCGGATTATTTCCGCACAGATTTCTCCATGAATATTGAAGGTAATCACAAGGTGCACCAGCGTACACACAATTCATGGACCATTGGCGTATACAATCTTACCGGCAGAAAGAATCCTTATTCAGTATATTATGTTTCAGAAAATGGCATTATCAATGGCTACAAACTTTCCATTTTCGGCAGTGCTATACCTTATGTCAACTTTAATATCAGGTTTTAACTGGCAACTATGAAAAAGATATTTTTTATTGCAGTTGTTTTGCTGGTGGCGGCATGTAAAGAAAAATACGATCCGCCTTACCGTACACCAGACACGGGTTTCCTGGTGGTAGAAGGCGTTATCAACAGCGGACAGGGAGGCACTTCCATTACCCTCAGCCGCACTACAAAACTGGACAACCGTAACATATTGTATGAAAAGAAGGCGCTGGTAAAAGTTGAGGGAGACGATAATACCCTGTTTCAGCTGCCGGAGACTACCGATGGTCACTATAGCACCGCGAATCTGACGCTTAACAAAGCCCGGAAATACCGGCTTAATATTACTACAGGCAGCGGCAGGCAGTATCTTTCTGATTTTGTAGCGGTGCGCAACAACCCGCCTATTGACAGCATCAGCTGGAAACGTGAAAACGGCGGACTTCAATTGTACACCAGTACGCATGATGGTTCAGACAGTACGCGTTATTACCAATGGGACTACACAGAGACCTGGGAGTTTCATTCCGCTTTTGCTGCGGTCCTGAAATACAAGGTGGTTGGCACCGGCGGCAACCAAACCTACAGTGTTGTTTTCAGGGACTCTTCTACTTTTTCAATGGTGCCCGGCATGTATTATTGCTACAACACCACACCTTCTACCGCCATCATACTTGGCTCTTCTGCCAAACTCAGTAAGGATATTATTTACCTGCCGCTGCGGTTTATTGAGCCGGCTTCCGTAAAATTAAGTGTACTTTATAGCATACAGGTAAGGCAATACAGCTGGACAAAGGAAGGCTACGCGTTTCTTGAGTCAATGAAAAAGAATACAGAGGGGACAGGCTCCGTATTCGACGCTCAGCCATCTTCATTAAGCAGCAATATTCATTGTGTAAATGATGCCACTGAGCCGGTAATTGGATATGTAAGTATCTGCCCGGTGCAGCAACAGCGCATTTTTATCAGCAACGCCCAGCTGCCTGACTGGCGCTATGATCAGGGATGTGTGCAGGACGAGTTTGAAAATATTTCTGACAGCATTAAGGCGAAGGCCAGCGGGTTAACACCTACCACTGCCGGAAAGACAAGTCCGCTGGGGATTCTTACCTTTTTTGCCTCCACTGCGGGCTGCGTGGATTGCACGCTGAGGGGCACTCCGGTTAAACCCAGTTTCTGGCCTTAATTATGAGCACCATTAATAGTATATATTCATTCAATATCGTGTCTGTGAACAGTAAGAAGAAAAGTAGAAATATCAATTTGCTGCTCATGTTGCTGGGTGTTTGCTGCGGGCAACCGGCTGCGGCCCAGGAACCTTTGCTGCAAAAGTTCAATGTCTGGCGGGAAAATAGCCTGCAGGAAAAACTATACCTGCATACGGATAAAACATTTTACCTGGCGGGAGAAATATGCTGGTTTAAGGTATATGCAGTGGATGCATTTTTTCATCATCCACTGGGCCTCAGTAAACTGGCCTATGTAGAAGTGCTTGATAAAAACAACAAACCCGTGTTACAGGCAAAAATTGGTTTGAAAGAAGGGGATGGCAATGGCTCATTTCAGCTGCCCGTTGCTATTGAGTCGGGAATATACAAACTGCGCGCCTATACCAACTGGATGAAGAATGCGGGCCCGGAGTATTTCTTTGAGAAATCACTAACGGTGGTGAATACACGCGCAGTATATACGGCACCCGCAAAGCTGCAAAAAGAACAATATCAGCTGCAATTTTTTCCTGAGGGCGGCAACCTGGTAAACGGTCTTAAAAGCAGGGTGGCATATAAGGTGACTGGCGCTGGGGGTAAGGGCATTGCCAGCAGTGGGCTGGTGCAGAACGAAAAGGGAGATACGCTGACATACTGCAATACTTTTCAATTTGGTATGGGCAGCTTCTTTTTAACCCCGGAAACCGGCCACCACTACAAGGCTGTGATCCTGTTACCCGACGGCAGCAGCATTTCACAGGAACTACCGCTGGCTGCCGCCGCCGGCTATGTGATGCACCTGGAACCAGCAAATGAAAATCAACTTTC
>JANPGT010001071.1:0-1895 GCA_031424135.1 Chitinophagaceae bacterium | reverse complement strand
TTGCCCTTGTAGATCCGCAGTTAAAAAGCAGGGCAGAAGCATTGGATTCTTATTCGCTGCAGTTGTACCGTAATGAGTTTAGAAAAGACATTGACTATTCCGTTTTGTTCTTTCTTTTCTTCTGGGCGCTGAACGTGGTAGATGCCACGGTAGATGGTCACCTGAAAGACTTTGATGTTAGCGATAACCTGAGTTTGAAGTTTAAGCCCACCATTAATACATTGCCCAATACACTGGGTGTAAGCATGGTGTTTACTATTGGCAAGCACCCGCCGAAAAACAAGTTTAACCTGCCATAAATATTGAACTGAGCTGGCCGGTGAAGAAACCGGACCAGGGGATTGTGGTTGCCCAATTCGCCGGGCGTAAACAGGACATTTATCATTGACAGGCACCCGCCGGAGAACAAATTTGCAGATATGCAATTCATGCTGAAATGCAGAAAGTCATCATAAGGCTTCATAAAAACCATAATAATCTGCGTTCTATCCTTTTGCCGCATAATTTTTCGTATTTTTACCGGCTGAATCAAATGGGGCCGTATTGGTTTTGACAGCATAGATCTTTGAGAGTGTAAGCATGCAGTGCGTTGTGTAATCAGCACTTTAATCTTGAATACTCAAACTTCAAATGGCAATACTCAGTATGCCATGGCTGCCTAATCAGTGATTAAGTAGTCATTAGGGCCGCTAGAGCAGGTTCGCCTGTTACCAAGCTCCGCCGCCGACTAAAAACAAAAACAGGATGCTGCCAACGAAGGCTGTGACGGTGGCTTAAGACCATTCAGCTAAGTTTTGCATTGGTTTGTTCTTTTCCTGTGCAAAGCCGACAAATAATAAGGAAATAAGCATGTAGAAAGCTTTCGGCGAATATGTTTGGACGGGAGTTCGACTCTCCCCAGCTCCACAAAAATGAATCAACTGCGGTTAAACGCAGCAGCTAAAAACCCCGTAAACAGTTTGTTTGCGGGGTTTTTGCATTTTTTTAATGAGGGGGTATAGTTTTGTAAACCGTATAACTGTTAACCTTCACCCTGGGTCATTCAAACAATCTTTATAAACAATACTGTCCGGTTAGGCCGGGGTTACTATTGGGCGACTGTTGCATTTGTCAGCAACGGAACCAATTCCAGCAGGTCGTTGATTATATAATCAGGGTTACCGGTTAGCAGCTGTGAATGGGTATGAGCGCCGGTAGTAATGCCGATATTAAGACGGCAGCCCGCATTTTTTCCTTCTTCAATATCTATGATGGAGTCACCCACTTTTACTACCTGTTGGGGATTGGTAATGTGAAACCTTTCCATGGCCAGCAGTATCATGTCTGGCTGGGGGCGGTTATGTTGTACATCGCTGGCAGTTATCAGTCCGTCGTAGTCTTTACCGGCCAGCCATCCCAGTTTATCTACCAGTGAAGCAGCTGTTTTGTAATTGTAACCGGTATTCAGCACCACCAGTATGCCCATTTTTCTCAGCGCATGAAACAGTTCAGTGGCATGAGGTTGCTGGCTGATGGAAATTGTATCATATGCTTCATCGAGGTAATCAACAAATTTGGCGTAGATACGATCCGCCAATGCTGCGTCGCTATTCTGTGCATAGACCTGTAAAATACTTTTTATCGCCTGCAGTTTTTCCTTGCCCGCACCTTCCAGTAATACCTGGTCCAGTGTAAAATCATAACCCGCTTCATTAACTGCTTTCCGCAATGTTTTGTAGACCACATTGTCTTCATTAACGGTAGTGCCAGCCATATCGAATACAACCATTTTTATCATATTGCTGAATTTACAGGATCTTCAATAATTCCCGGAAGCGGGAAGTTATTTATTTTTCCTGAACCCGCTATAGAGGGAATATGATCAAAGAAATATTTCCCGCCAACGGCAATTTTAT
>JANPGT010001070.1:0-9604 GCA_031424135.1 Chitinophagaceae bacterium | reverse complement strand
CAGCAGGCTTATTAATTCAAGATTGGCCAACTTAAATACGCCCTCATCCAGTGTTGCAAACCAGAGGCTTCCTTCCGCATCCTGTAAAACGGAAGCAACCTGGTGCTGCTTTAGGAAAGATTTTACCGGATTGGCAGATTTGTAGCTGTAGGTAGAAGTGCCATTCATGGTATTTAAAAAAAATACCGAGTCATTCAATTCTGTAAATCCCAGGAAATCCGGAGGGGCTTTTATTTTGTAAGTGGTATTATGTACAGTTGAATAAATGGTAAACTGGTTATCCTTTTTAAAAATTTCCCAATTTTTGCTTAGCAGCCCTTTTCTGTATGCGCCGGAAGCGGGGTAAATGTTTTTTGTTTTCGAAAACCGGTTATTATCAAGCTTATATAAATCCAATCCAGTGTTTGAAACGGACGCAACTGAAAAGCCCGACACCTGATTTTTAGCGGCAAATATTGCAACAATACTATCATTATCTGTAGTATAAAGGGTATTCGTTTGGTTGGTATTTGTAACAATATGCGAAGCCTTTGTTTCCTGGATTAAAATATTACCCCCGGCGTCCTCAGATACAGCTATGACGTCACTTGAAATCTTTAATTTGCCAAGTACCGTATCATTTTGCTGTGTAAAAAAACGACCATTGCTATAGTAGCAGATAGAGTTCTTGAAAGGTATTATCCAAACGCGGTTACGGGAGTCAACAAATAATTTAATTATCTCATCATCCGGCAAGCCGTCTTTAACAGAAAAATTTTTAAAATGGGATCCATCAAACCTGCTTAAGCCTGTTTCTGTGGCAAACCATACAAAACCATCTTTATCCTGGGCTACATCGTATACCGTAGAGCCGGCAAGGCCATTCTGAACAGTATACTGCACATAGGAATATTCCTGCCCAGAGGCATCATTCTGCAACATGCACCAGCAAAAAACAAAAATGAATATTCTTCTCAATGACATTGTTTGGCTGTCAAAATAAGCAAACTATTTCCAGGTTCTGTAATTTCTGTATCCCGGTACAGTGGTATGGCTGCTGGATGGGGCTCACATGAGCATTGCCGCTTCTTTTTTCAATTTGGCATTGTATGCCACCACCGACCGGTTTACGCATGTTAAGGCATCCTGGTCAATAGAAAATAACCGGTTAAACAAACCCGGATTTTTATCACAAGAATTAGCCAATAGGGCAGAAATCAGCTTTTTTTAGCCTTAAAATCACTATATTGCGGCCCTCTGTTACCTTTCAGTAACAGGCAATAAAAGATCTGTTTCACCGTATTAGATATACAGTAAAGCGGGTCTTCCTAAGCCTGGAAAAGTGTAACAGGTAAAATCCATTGCAAAATGCCTAAAGTAACTTTCAACAATAAAAGTAAAGCGTTTTACAACGCCCTTAAACAGAACGTAGACCAATACTTTCAAGCCAATAACATTAAACAAACCGGCAACTGGGAACTCTATTCTAAAACGCTGGTGTTGATACCTTCTGCCATTGGCCTCTATATTTTATTGCTTAGTGTAACCATGCCCGTTTTGCTGTCGTTAACGCTTTGCGCATTGCTGGGCTTTATACTGGCCAGCATCGGTTTTAATGTAATGCACGATGCCTGCCATGGCAGTTATTCAAGTAAGAAATGGCTGAACGAGGTAATGGGACTTAGCTTAAATGCGCTGGGTGGAAACGCTTTTATCTGGAAATTCAAGCACAATATTGTACACCATACCTATACCAACGTAGACGGCGTTGATGATGATATTGCCAAAAGCCCGCTGATGCGCCAGTGCACTTCCCAGAAATGGGTGCCTGCTCACCGCTTTCAGCATATTTACGTGGTACTGGTGTATGCCATTTCTTCCATTGCATGGGTTGCGCTGATGGATTTCAATAAATATTTTCAACAAAAAGTATTTACCACGCCCCTGCAAAAAATGAGCACCAAAGAACATGTTATCTTCTGGGCCAGTAAAGTGCTGTATGGGATTTTCTATGTAGCCATACCCGTTTATTTTGTTGGCTGGGGACCCTGGGCTATTGGATTTGGCTGTATGCAGATAACTATGGGCTTAACGCTGGCGCTGATATTTCAGCTGGCGCACGTAGTGGAGCATGTTGAGTTTGAGGCTGCCGCGGGTATGGACCACAAACTGATAGAAAACGAATGGGCCATTCACCAGATAAAAACAACCGCTAATTTCGCGCCTAAAAATAAATTTGTAAACTGGTACGTGGGCGGGTTGAATTACCAGGTGGAACACCACCTTTTTCCCCGCATCAGTCATGTACATTATCCTGCTATCAGCGGTATTGTAGAAAAGACCTGCAAAGAATTTAACCTGCCGTATAATACGTTTTCAACCTTCACAGGTTCGCTGGCATCGCATTTCAGAATGATGAAGCAGCTGGGGAAGAAACCAGCAGAAATGCAGGCGGCATAAGCGGTTAAAAATGATACACATAAAAATGCCCTGGTGTGTAAATACCGGGGCATTTTTATGTGTATTGGGCAGGCGCAGTACCTGCCACTACCGGGGTTTATATTTGGCGCCTTCAAATATTTTTTTGGCATCTGTTTGCAACACCTGTTGAACGCTCATGCCTGTATTTTTTTCTGCAAAGGTCTGCACAATCCGCCAGCCAATCCATTGTCCAATATTGCCCGGCGATGCATCGGGCATGCCATCTGTTTTAGGTGCTTCCCCTATGAAATTCTGTACCGTCACCGGCTCGGTGGTATAGATATCGTTGTTTTGGCTGATATTGTTCCATATCATGCCCTCGTTGGCCTGACACCACGCTACCTGCGCCTGTGTAAAGCCGGTCTTCAGGCTATCAGGAGTACCCGGCAAAAATTTTTCCGCCAGCCACCATTGCTTGCCTTTTTCTATCATTTGTTCAATCAATGACTGACCACCCTGTTTATCGGCGTAAATATCCTGCGCAATATTCTGCATGCAGTTAGCCGGTATATATTCCGCATCAAAGCGGCGGCTGATGTATTGCGGAAATTTATCTATGGCTTCCAGTGTATTGTAGGCGCTGAAATTTTTGCCCAGGTACATTTGCAGGCCAATGGCCATAGCATCTTTGGTAAGCGCTACAGAAGGGTCTCCAATCAGTCCCACATAGGTTAGTACCTGTGGCACTTTATAATCCGGGTAATAATATTTTACGTATTGAAGACCTTTCTTCAGTTCCTGTTCCAGTTTTCCCAGGTCCGTAAACTTCTTTTGAACGGAATCATACAGGGGCCGGGTATGACCGATATAGCTTTTCAGTATAAGCGGCAAATCGTGCAGGGTATCTGCATTGCCACCAATCACAATGTTCTGAATAAAATCAGTGAAAAAGTAGGGGTATTTTTTGTCTACCACATCCAGGCTTTGGATGATATTATTGGTATCGGCACTGAAAAAATCCCTGTCGAAACGCTGTATACTGCTGTTTACTTTTATGCCCGATACATCCGGGGCACTCTTATTACTGCACCCTGCCAGCAGGGCCATTGCCAACAGGCTTAGAATCAGTTTGTTCATAACGCTAGAAACGATGCTTGGTGAAGAATGTTGTAAATGTAATTGTAAAACTATTGCCCATTTCGCTATTTGGAGACTTTGAAATTTCTTTGGGTGCTTCGTACCGGAGAAATCACCCTCCCGGAGCATCGGGCCCGCAATCACAAAATCAGCCATTCCCGCATCAGAATTCATAAATTTGCTGTATGAAGATAGCACTGGCACAGCAGAATTATCATATCGGCAATTTTGAACACAACCTGCACAAGATCGTCGGGGCCATTGAAAAGGCAAAAAAAGAAGGGGCCGATCTTATCATGTTTACAGAATTCTGCGTATGTGGTTATCCACCCCGCGATTTTGTGGAATTCAATGATTTCATGAATAAGTGCTATGCGGCCATAGACACTATCAAACAGCATGCAGACAGTATTGCCGTGGTGCTGGGCTGCCCGCAACGCAACCCCAACCCCCAGGGTAAGGACCTGTTTAACAGTGCCTGGTTTCTGTATGAAAAAGAAGTAAAAGCCACTGTGCAGAAAACCTGCCTGCCCACCTACGATGTATTTGATGAATACCGGTATTTTGAACCGGCGTACGATTGGCAGGTGATTCCTTTCAAAGGAAAGAAAATAGCACTGACCATTTGCGAAGATATCTGGAACCTGGGCGATAATCCGCTGTACCGAACCTGTCCGATGGATGAGCTGATGCCACAGCAGCCGGATTTCATGCTCAATATTTCTGCGTCGCCGTTTGATTATGACCACGACGATGACCGTAAGGAAGTTATCCGGGTAAACGTGCTGAAGTATGGCTTACCCATGTTTTACTGCAATGCCGTGGGCTCACAAACAGAGATTGTTTTTGATGGTGGCAGCCTGGTGATGGATGCTTCCGGTGCCATCGTGAAAGAGATGAAATACTTTGAAGAAGACTTTGCCATTGTAGCCCTGCCGGCCGCTGCCACCCAACAGCACCCGGCCAACGATAAGCTCCTTTCATCTACCAGCCAATTTGATAAAGACATGCGGGTGTCAAAAATCAGCAATCCTGATGCTATTGTTGACTACCTGACTGCGCAAAAAAATATCCGGGAGATCCACAGCGCACTTATCCTGGGTATCAGGGATTATTTCAGTAAAATGGGTTTTACAAAAGCTATCCTGGGCAGCAGTGGCGGTATAGACAGCGCCGTGGTGCTGGCACTGGCCTGCGAGGCGCTGGGGCCACAGAATGTAAGGGCTGTGCTGATGCCATCCCAATATTCCACCGGCCATTCTGTGAGCGATGCCGAACAGTTGAGTAAAAACCTGGGCAATCCTTACGATATTGTTCCAATAAAAAATATCTACGATACTTTTATTACGGAGCTGAAACCTGTTTTCAAAGATCTGCCCTTCAGCCTGGCAGAAGAGAACATCCAAAGCCGCAGCAGGGGCAATCTGCTGATGGCCATTGCCAATAAATTTGGGTATATACTGCTGAATACTTCTAATAAAAGCGAGCTGGCCACCGGGTATGGCACCTTATATGGTGACATGACAGGCGGGTTAAGTGTTTTGGGTGACGTATATAAACTGCAGGTATATGCGCTGGCAAAGTTCCTGAACCGGCAGCAGGAAATTATTCCCGCCAATATCATTGCCAAGGCACCTTCTGCTGAGTTACGGCCCAACCAGAAAGACAGCGACAGCCTGCCGGAATACGATATATTGGATAAAGTATTGTACCAGTATATAGAACGCCGGCAGGGGCCCAACGAACTCATTGCTATGGGTATTGATGAGGCCCTGGTGAAACGCATCCTGAAACTGGTAAATACCAATGAATACAAACGCAACCAGTTCTGTCCTATAATACGTGTAAGCTGCAAGGCATTTGGAGTAGGAAGAAGAATGCCGATTGTGGGGAAATACCTCTCGTAGAAGAAAGCTGTGAGCTGACAGCGGCTGTGAGCAAAACCATCACATACCAGGAGAAGCTTTTTGGGAGCAGTGAATGGCTCGCAGCTCATAGCAAAAAGCTCACGGCTAAAAATAGAGCCACCCGCTAAGAATAGCAGGCGGCTGTTGGTTGTTTATGAAATCAAGCGTTGAATTAGTGTTGCAGGGTAGCCAGAATATGATAGGTGGTCTGTGTGCCCAGGTTATCGTCGTAGGTAACTACCAGTTTGGTGTCGTTCATGGAAATAATAGTGGCATCGCCGTTCGTAAAACTGAATGTGCCGCTTAAGATGGTTTCGGTATTTTTGAACAGCCAGGTAAAAGGCTGGGTTTGTGGATCGGTATCATTGCATTTAGCGGAGGCTTCGTCCATAGTGCCGGTGCCATCTGTTTTGAAGGTATAGGTGTTGTCCAGTTTGCAGGGCAGAATATAGCCCGTAGCGTCGCCATCGGATATGCCGTCTTTGTTCTGATCCAAAGCTACCGATTGAACCTTCCAGGAAGTTTGTGTAATTAATACTGTATTTGATTTTGGCTGAGCAGGAGCGTCCACCACATTTTTCTTGCAGGAGGCTGCACAGATAGACAGAAAGCTGAATGTCAGTATTTGAAGTACTGCTGGTTTCATGGGTGGATTTTTTAATAAATACATTCTATAAACTGCATTGGTGAGTGTTTTATTGTATGCAGGTGATTGTTTTCGCTTAACAAAATTTTATATAAAGGATTATATTGGCAAAGGAATTGCAAGCTGGTTGTTCGTATTTTTACCAGCAGGTGAAAACATCAGGCTGATAACAAGTTAAAATGGTGAAAAATCGTTTTAGTACTATTACGATAGCGCCGGAAAAATAATTTTTTTAATTACTATTTTTATGCTTCAAACCGCAGAAGACATCAGGCAGCTGAACGAAAAGATACAATACCAGAGTGTTTTTACAGACAGGCTGAGGGATGAGGTGGGCAGGATCATTGTAGGGCAACAGTACATGCTTGACAGGCTGCTGATAGGACTGCTCAGCAACGGGCATATACTGCTGGAAGGTGTTCCGGGACTGGCTAAAACCCTGGCCATTAAATCGCTGGCGCAGGCCATACACGCACAGTTCAGCCGTATACAGTTTACACCCGATCTGTTGCCGGCCGACGTAACCGGCACCATGATTTACCAGCAGCAGCGAAATGAATTCGTGGTGCGCAAAGGGCCTATTTTTACTAATTTTTTGCTGGCAGATGAAATTAACCGCGCCCCGGCAAAAGTGCAGAGCGCCTTGCTGGAAGCCATGCAGGAAAGGCAGGTAACCATTGGCGACACTACATTTAAACTGGAAGACCCGTTCCTGGTACTGGCCACCCAAAATCCGCTGGAACAGGAAGGAACCTATGCCTTACCCGAAGCCCAGGCAGACAGGTTTCTGATGAAAGTAGTGGTAGACTATCCATCAAAAAGTGAAGAACAACTGATCATAAGACAAAATGTACAGGGGATGAAGCCCCCACAAATTTCGCAGGTGGTGTCTGTTCAGGAAATATTGCAGGCCAAGGAACTGGTGAGAAGCATTTATATGGACGAAAAAGTGGAGTCGTACATACTGGACATTGTGTTTGCTACCCGGTTCCCCGATAAGTATAACCTGCAGAAATTGAAACCGCTGATTTCCTATGGTGGTTCTCCCCGTGCCAGCATTAACCTGGCCCTGGCAGCAAAAGCCAATGCCTTTCTCAATAAACGGGGCTATGTAATACCGGAAGATGTACGTGCTATTTCAAAAGACGTGCTGCGTCACCGTATTGGACTTACTTATGAAGCCGAGGCAGAAAGCGTAAACGTTGAAAATGTAATTGATGATATTTTGAGAGTAATCAGCGTACCATAATATGCCTGCTGATTTTCCGATTGAGCGATTTCTTTTGGTGTAACAGTAAAAGAAATCTCAAAATCACCAATATGATAAATATTACTGCCATAAAAAATATTTAACCCCAAAAATTGCTTACAACCGCCGAAATATTAAAGAAAGTAAAGGAGCTGGAAATCAAGAGTAAGAAGATTACCCAGCATCTTTTTACCGGTGAATACCATTCGGCCTTCAAGGGGCGGGGTATGAGTTTCAGGGAGGTTAGGGAATACTACCCCGGCGATGATGTAAGGTTTATTGACTGGAATGTAAGCGCCCGTTTTTCTACCCCATTTACCAAATTGTTTGAGGAAGAGAGAGAACTGACGGTGATGCTGCTGGTAGATGTAAGCGCCAGCTCTTTGTTTGGTACCGTCCATGCCCGTAAGAAAGATTTGGTAACAGAAATTGGCGCCGTGCTTAGTTTTTCTGCCATCAGCAACAATGATAAAGTAGGTGTCATTTTTTTCAGCGATAAAGTGGAGAAATACATTCCGCCCAAAACAGGTAAACAGCATGCACTGTATATTGTACGGGAGCTGCTGACTGCTGAACCAAAGCAAAAAGGGACCAATCTAAGTGAGGCGCTGCGCTTTTTCAGCAATTCTACCCGTCAGAAAAGTATTTCGTTTGTGCTGAGCGATTTTCTGGATGAAGGATTTTCAGATGCCTTAAAAGTGGCGGGGAAGAAACATGATGTCATTGGTATTAAAGTGTATGATAAAATGGACGTGCAATTGCCCGATGCTGGTCTTTTACAGGTAATGGATGCAGAAACAGGCGCCACCCAATGGATTGACAGCAGTGATTACTGGGTGCGCCAGCAATACGAAAAGCGTTTTTTTGAACATACGGAATGGTGTAAGAACCTGTTTTTAAAAAGCGGCAGCGACCTGCTACATGTCCGTACAGACGAGGACTACGTAAAAGTGCTGCAGAAATTTTTCATTGGCCGATCATAAAAGAAAGAGGAACAGCGCTATTTTTTTGAATGAGCAGAATAACCCCACATATCAGTGCATTTATTGTTTTCATTTTTTTATCCGCCTGTTGTTTTTCACAATCGGGTGTTGCTGTTAAAGCTTCCATTGACAGGGATAAAATAATGATTGGCGAGCAGGTAGAACTGAAACTGGAAGCCCGAGTACCTGCTGATACAGAAGCCAGGTGGTTTCCTGTAGATTCCATCGCCCATTTTGAATTTATTGACAAAGGAAAGATTGATACTGTTATTACTGCAGATGCAAGAACCTACCGTCAAACGCTGTTGATTACAAGTTTTGATTCAGGCCGCTGGGCACTGCCGGCTTTTCCACTGGCCATTGGTAACAGGGAATACCTTACAGATTCTTTGCCTGTATCTGTAGCCTACGCGAACTTTGATGCCAAACAGGAATACCACGATATTAAAGACATCCTGGAAGTAGAAAATGCCAGCCTGCCATCTATTAACTGGATACTGCTGGCGCTGGCGGTGGTATCGCTGGCAGCTGTTGTATACTTCCTCCGCAAAAAAGTAACCAGGCCACAAACACCGGTAATTGCTAAACCGCTGTCAAAATTATCTCCCTTGCAGGAGGCGCTGCAGGCACTGGAAGAGCTCAGGAAAAAGAATAGTTTTGAGCAATTGCCCGCAAAAACCTTTCATACAGTCGTTAATGATATTTTACGGTGGTATGTCTACCGGAAATCAGGTATTGCCGCCATGGAAAAAACCAGTGGAGAATTAATGCTGCAATTGAAGCAATTCAATTTGCCCGCAGCTGATTTTACAGTACTGGCCCAGACACTTAGAATGAATGACGCAGTGAAGTTTGCCAAATACCAGCCCGCGCTGCAGGAGAATGAGCAGGCCATGGAAATTATTAAAACGGCGGTGCAGCAACTGGAGACTGTTATTACTTAATACATAACTCAATATACCTGCTTTGGCGTTCGACTACTTTAAAAATATACATTTTGGGCAACCATGGATGATGGTGCTGCTGGGTATCTTACCGTTGCTGGCCTGGTGGCATTTTGCTTACCAGTCGCGCAGGCAGGCCAGCGTGCAGATTTCTTCTATGTTGAAGGTAAAGGGCCTGCGCTCCTGGAAAACCAGTTTGCGGCACCTGCCTTTTTTCTGCCGCCTGCTCTGTATTGGCTGCATTATTATGGCATTGGCGCGTCCGCAAACAAGAAACGATGAAGAACTGGTTAGCGGTGAAGGGGTAGATATTGTACTGGCCATAGACGTTAGTGGCA
>JANPGT010001069.1:0-1789 GCA_031424135.1 Chitinophagaceae bacterium | reverse complement strand
TGCCATTCATTGTCCCTTGTATCGGGATTGGCTTCACCACCACCATGAAAAAAAAGCATGACAGGATATTTCTTTCCATCATTAATACCTGGTTGGTAAGAGTCCGGGAAACGAAGTCTGAATGGGATATTGCCGATAGTGTAACATTTATACCGGACGGTATTCCAGGGCATCTTTGGAGTACGTACCCATTTTGCAATATTTCCTGTTAGCGGTTGACTGGGATTGGCTGGTGAAGCTGGTGCAGCAGTGGAGTCGTAAGTCACCACCGAATCGGCTGGGTTAAATATGGTTTGAGCCTGTATGCTTTGAAATAAAAACAACAACACAAAAACTCCTGGAAAATGCTTCATGCACTAAATCATTTAAAGATGACAGAAGTACCGGCTGTTCGACACCCCTGAATAAAAAATTATTTGATAGTATCTGAAGACGACTATGTCCTATAAGCTTTTGATGCCCGTCAATTTGTCAACAGAAAGTATAGCAATGATAATCCAATTGCTATGCCACATGAGACTGGCACGCGCTGGCAGTGTAATTGAGGCCATAACAGTTCCTGTTCACGTATGAAACCTTATTTAGCTATGTTTTTGATGGATTTTAATTGCATGGGGTGCTGCTACAATACCAACTGTGTAGAATCCATGCCCCATTAAACAGGTATTTATTCTGGCATTGTTACTGCCTGGCACCAGTTCGTATCCGGATATACTTATGATAATGCCATTCCGGTTAACTGCTTCGGTATAGCAAACATATTTTGCCAGGCAAATGAAACAGATAACAAAAAATGGTTTAGATAAAACACCCTGCTTACAGGATGCCTGGTCATCAGCAGCGGTGAGTTGACTGTTTCCAGCGGCTACAGCAGCTACGCTAACATACTGGTTGTACAGCGTTGCGGCTCATTAAATTGACGCTATAAAAAAAGGGCCGTTAACCGGCCCCTTTGTATTTCATTTTTCTTTTTCTATTCTATCAACAGTTTACTATTAAGCGGCTTGCTTCCTCCCACAATATTGACAATGTAGAATCCTTGTGACAGTGAAGAAGTATTCACCATTGTATTGTTGAGCCCTTTTACCAGGGTCAGGCGCTGCTGACTGACAATAAAGCCATTGCTGTTAATGATATTCACAGTGACAGTTCCTGTTTTGTCGCTGGCTATCTGCAACCTGGCTGACTGGCCCGGTTTAACAGGGTTAGGACTGATGCTGGAACTAAGCGCAGGTATGGTTGAACCCGCCACGTTCAGCTGCGCTGTTAAAGGCTGTGATAACAGGGCAGTAGCATCTGCTATCCTTGCGCCTGCTGCGCTTACCGTTATTATTACCTGGGAATAAGCCGTTACACCATTGTTGTCTTTTACCTGCAAACCAATTGTGTAATTGCCTGCGACGGTAAGACCTGTAATAGTCGGCGTCATGGAGAACGGTGTACTGATGGTAACAGTAACAGGTGCTGATATCAGGTACCAGTAAAACTCAGCAATTCTGCCATCCGGGTCATAGGAAGCACTTCCATCCAGGGTTACAGCGCTCACAGGCAATGTAATGGATGTATTACTGCCAGCATTCGATACCGGTGATATATTACCACCGCCTGTTGCCACAGCCGTAGTGAACGTTGTTCTGTTGGTTGCACCGCAAGCCGTATTGGCGCCGTTGGCATTTCTTGGAGCAAGATACCAGCTGTACAGCGTATTTGCTGTAAGTGTGGTTGCATAGTAGGTCAACGCCGTGGTATTGGTCACCAGCACGGTGGGTACGCCATTACCTGCTGCCAG
>JANPGT010001068.1:0-3433 GCA_031424135.1 Chitinophagaceae bacterium | reverse complement strand
ATTTTCTTCCATGCTTTCAATGCTGTTGCCCGATTTTTTCAGGTTACGGGCGGTCGTTAAATAGCAGAGGCAAAACGTATTATTTTCTACCTGCGACATACCGCAGTATCCGTCAGCAAAATTATGCAATACAATCTGGTCTGCAGGGGCATCTATTTTAACATGGTATTTTACACCAATAAAATTATTGAGCTTGCCCGGTCTTTCTGTAACAAAAGGCCTTTTCCATTTTACATCCAGGTTACTTCGTTTGCCAAAGGCTGCCACGGCGCATTTTGCTTTGATGACAGTGGAAGCCGTATGCAGGCTGAAGTTGCTGCCATCAAATACCACTTCGTTTACTCTTTCATTTTCATGCACCAGCGCTCCATTACTGCGGGCTATCTGCGCCAGTTCTGCATCAATTTTATACCTGCTGATGCCAAATCCGCCAAGGGGTAAAGTATGCGATAAAGAGTTGCCATTGGGTGCCGATACCAGTAATTGTTTGATGACGGGCAGATCCATATCACTCAATGGGTAGCCGATACTTTCCAGGAAATTCCAGCATTCAAAACTGATGTATTCTCCGCATACGCGGTGGAAAGGGTACACTTCTTTTTCAAGCACAATTACACGGAAATTCTCTTTGGCCAATTGTATCGCCAATGCCAGGCCTGCCAGCCCGCCACCAATAATAGCAGCATCAAAAAAAGCAGCTTCCGGCGCTGCGGCGGCTTCAGTGGCCGGATGTGTAGCTGGATCTTGATTCATGGTGGAAATTTCTTTACCCGTGCCGGGCAGTTATCAACCAACGGAAGGCCCATTTCCATTCAATGCTATAGGGCACTATGCCCGATGGCTGCAGTAATTGCTCCCAGTCGCTCTTTATAAACCCTCTTTGCACAGACAGCGGCGCATCATTCTTTACAAGATAAGATTTTGAAAAAAGACCCGTCAATATTTTTATAGAATAAAATGCTAAATAATGCCGGTGCAGATCATTGATAAAAAAGCCGGCAGCAGACTGGCGGTACATCCATTGCAGCATGAACTGCAGCTCTTCATTGCTGAAATGATGACAGAAAAGGGAAGAGAAGATGATATCGGGCTTCAGGTGGCCAAAATCTACCGCCTTGTAGTCTGAGCTGAAGAATTGTGTGCCGGCAAATGGCAAACGCTCACGGGCAATGCTGATGCAATCCGCGTTGAAGTCTATGCCTGTGAGCTGGACGCTGATATTGTTTTTTTGACACCAGTTGTAAATGGCCAGCAGGTTATCACCGCCGCCACACCCAATTTCGCATACCGTTACAGTTTTTCTGTTTTGCAGTACCTGCTTAAACCCGCTGATGGTAATAGCATGGCCACCCAGCCAGGTATTAATAACATCCAGTTCTTTCATGTTTTGCCTGATATCGGAAAAGGGAATATCTTCTCCATCCAGCAATTCTTTTTTGTATGAGCGGTGGGAAAGATTCAATGGTGAATTTTGAATTATAAATTTTAAGTCAATTCAAAATAATTACTGGCTGGGGGATAAGCAAAATGTTTCCATAGTCAGTCCCGGCCCAAAAGCTGCCCCAAAGATGGTTTGTTTATCGCCGCCTTTACTTTGCTGTAAAATGGCTTTCAGCACAAAAAGTATGGTAGGCGAAGACATGTTGCCATATTCTTTCATGATATTATAGCTGTGCTGCAACGCAGTTGCCGGAAGCTGCAATGTTTTGGCAATACTGTCTACGATTCTTCTGCCCCCCGGATGGATGCACCAGTTAGTAATATCCTGCCGGGTTTTCTTGCCATGCTGCAGGGCGCGGTCTACCAGGTATTCAAAATCTTCCTCTATCAGTTCGGGTACATAGCCACTAAGGGTCATTAAAAAGCCGGTGCTGGACAGTTCCCAGGCCATGTCTTTTTTGCCCTTGGGCACTACTTCTGCGTAGAAATCGTCAATATGAAAACCCTTTTGTTCAAAACTGTCGTGGGTAATCAGTGCCGCCGCAGCACCGTCAGCAAATAATAAACTGGAAGCAATATTATCGGGTGTTGGATCTTTCTGAAAATGAAGTGTACACAGTTCAGTACAAACAATCACAACCCTGGCGGCAGGTTCATTTTTACAGATAGCATCTGCCATTTTCATGGCATGAATGGCCGCATAACAACCCATAAAATTTACAGAACTGCGGTAAATATTTTTCGGCAGATCCATCAGTTCCATTACCTGCAGGTCAAGCCCGGGGGCACTCATGCCCGTACAGCTCACCGTTATCAGGTGTGTGATGTCTTTTGCTGGCAGGTGTCCATCTATGCAATTGCGGATGGCATCCACACTTAACGGAGGAGCATATTTATTGTACCATATCATCCGCAGTTCCAGTGAAGGAAAGGGTTCCAGGTTTTCTGAATGCGGATAGAATTTCCAGTCCTTGATGTTCTTATTGTAATCTGCCACTACTGAGTAGCGGGTGTCAATACCGCTCTGATGGTATAGAAATTTTAATTTTCGTTTATCCACCTCATTCATCGCATACACCTGCTGCATAAAATGAAGGATGTCTTCCTGCTGGTGTTTGTGCGCGGGTGTAGCGGTGCCTATTGAAATTACTTTACTCAATTACTGACAATTTTCCAGATAACAAGAATTAAAAAACCGGTATTGGTGCAAACGGAGGCCAGTACGTTCATACGCATGGTATTGCTGAAACTGGCCGCATGAATGTCCTTCCACACTTTTCGTGCCCATATAAAAAAATATACGAGAATGGGAAGCATGCAGGTTGCCAGCACAAAAAATTTATTCCAGTCGAGCGCCACAAAAAAATGATAGGCCAGTACCATAAAGGCAACGCCGTAGACCAAAGCGGTAAAAATAAAAGTACCGCGGTAACCCAGCCGGCTGCTGATGCTTTTTACCCCGTCTTTTGCGTCTGCTTCGTGCTGGTATACCTGTGTTAACGGGTAAAAGCCACCAATCAGCAGGCTGCTGGCCAGCATACCGCTTAGGGGTATATTTTCCGTTATTGGTTCTATAGGTTGGTGGCAGCCATGGTACACCAACCAGAAAGTTACGGCACCCTGAAAGATTACGACTGTCAGGTAGCCAACAAAAGGATATTTTTTTAGCCTTATGCCCCGGTAGCTGTACGCCCTGGAAGCAAGTATGTAGAGTAAAATCCCCAAGGCAAACCAAAAGCTGATAAATAAACTGAGTCCAACTGCTGCTATATCCATCAGTAAGGTGACAATATACAGTTCCAGTGTAGGTTGCAGCGGATTTTTGACGCCGCCGATACTGGTCTGGTCACGGTCCATATAGCTGTTATAGCCATTGCTGGCGGGGTAGACCAGCAGGTGCAGAATGGCAAAAACCAGCAGTGCATGCCCCCAGTTGGTATACACTACACGGCTGAGTGCAAACAGGTAGACAGGCATCAGGAAAAAAGAAAAA
>JANPGT010001067.1:0-1871 GCA_031424135.1 Chitinophagaceae bacterium | reverse complement strand
TACATTTGACGCATGAAAAACATTTTTGGGCGCATCTGGGCAACATGGGGACTCATCTGTTTTGTGGTGACCATGCTGGTTTTCATGATTCCTTTCATCATTGTGTATTATATGGCTGAACCAAAGCGTACCCATTATTTTATTGCGGTATCGCGTCTATGGATGGGTATTTACATGCCGCTGATTGGCTGCCCGGTAAAGATTAAAGGCAAAGAAAATTTTGCGCCCGGGGAAAACTATATTGTACTCTGCAACCATAATGCGTTTATAGATGTGCCGGTGTCCTCGCCTGGTATTCCAGGTGGCAATAAAACCATTGCCAAGGCAGAACTTGCCAAAACGCCCATATTTGGTATGCTCTATAAAATGGGCAGTGTGCTGGTAGACCGCAAAAGCGAAGCCAGCCGCCGCGAAAGTTTTACTGCCATGAAGGCCATACTGGGCATGGGCCTGCACATGTGCATTTATCCTGAAGGCACCCGTAACCGTTCCGACGAACCCCTGAAATCATTTCATGATGGTGCTTTCCGCCTGGCCATCGCTACCGGCAAACCACTGATGCCGGCACTGATTTTCAATAGCCGCAAAGTAATGCCGGAGAAGCCTGCATTTTCCCTGTTTCCGCACCGCATGGGTTTTCATTTTTTGCCCCCGGTAAAAATTAATCCCACAGATACAGTTGAAATGCTTAAGGAGAAATTATTTGCTATTATGAGCGGGTACTATGCAGAAAATAAATAAATAGCACCCAATTCATGCAAACATGTACATTCTTCACGAAAACATGTACACTTTTCACGCAAACATGTGCACTTTTCACGAAAACATGCGCGCACTTCATGAAAACATGCGCACTCTTCACGCAAACATGCGCACTCTTCACGAAAACAAGTGCACTCTTCACGCAAACATGTGCACTCTTCACGAATACATGCGTAAAAAGCAGTTGAAATTCTAAAAAAACAGTTGAAACTGGCTACCGTTGTTTTTACAACTGTTTGTGAAACAGCGTAATCTTTACAATACGGCGCCTTTTTTTGCTGATGGCAATAAAAAGCTGGCATGAGGGCACCAGCCATCACTAATAAGCTCCATTGTAGAAATACCTCGACCGGTTAATTTTTAAATCGCGCAGCAGGCCGGATTTGGGGCTGATGGTAATATTGAATCCTTTTGACTGGCCGGAATACACATTGATGGACATCTGCCAGCAATGCAGGTTGCGGCTGATAAACGCCGTGACGTTCTGAAGCCCTGAACCATTGAAATCGTAGTAAGTACTCATGCCCACTTTCCATTGCGGGGTAAGGTTAAAATCGCCACTGAGATTAAGGTTAGAATTGATGATGGTTTTATAGCTGCGTAAATCGGTAGCAAGCGCCCGGTTAAAATTGAGCGAGTAAGAAATATTCACACTCCACTCTATATTAAAATCGGCAAACTCTGCCGGGTTACTCCGGATGTATTGCAGCTGCGCCTGTTGCTCTTCCAGCGTAAGCGGGCGGCTATTGTTCTGCGCATTGGCAAAAGCAGAATTGGCGGTGGAATCTGCTTTCTTGTCTTTGGGTTTGCTTTTAAATGAAGTAGACACCGCTACGTTACCATTGGTAATTTGTCCCAGGCTGAATTTCTTGCCACTCCAGGCATAGTCCTTTTTAGGACGGCCAAGCGAATCGCGTTGATAGGGATCCAGGTTAGCCCCTGCCGTTATATTAATCTTTTCAAAAAGGGTGCTCCGCAGGTACATTGAAATATTGGAGAGCTTGAAGGAGTCGGCAATAAAATTATAACTGCCATTGAAACCGAAACCGTCAATCAGTTTTACTTTTTTAATACCGGCTTCCGTAGTATCGGTTTTTGAACGCACTTTC
>JANPGT010001066.1:0-1803 GCA_031424135.1 Chitinophagaceae bacterium | reverse complement strand
CCGAAGCGGGACTCGCCATCTCGCCGCTGCGGGCCATCAATACGCCGGCAAAAGCCACTGATTTTTTTCATAAGCTGGGCTATGATCTGCCCATCGGGGCTTTTGGAACAGCACTGGGTTCTCTGGCAACAAAAGGCACTGAGCTGGTGACCGCCGTGCGCAATCTTGTAAACGCTACCGGCGATTCAGCGGTGATTGCAGCATTGGTAGCTGTAGGCATTAAAATGGGCGAAACGGTAGAGGCGATTGTACAACTGCACAACCAGATTAAAAGTGCCGGTGGCGCTGGTATACCGCATATAGAAGAATTGCCCAGGCGCTTAACCGATTTTTTGATACTCGAATATTTTGAACACCAGAAACCACAACTGCACGAAGCCCTCTATCTTTTTGGCCTTATAGAATTTGAACCACAGGCACCTGCAGGTCAGCCCATGCGATTGGTAAACTGGGAGCGGTTGGGACTGGTATTTACCAACCCCCGCAAATTGTTTAATGATGTGTACAAATGGGAAACTGATTTTGATGCGCCCAAATTTTTATCCAGGCTGGAGCGTTTGATGAAAGCGGCTTCACTGCCGGGTGGCTTATACCCGCAGGCAGATACTACCCGAACCATACTGGGTAACACTACTACCGGCCAGCAGGAACTGCGCTTCCCGTTTTTTCAAAAAGGATTTACCGCCGATACCTATGCGCAGTTTGGAATTACCTTTTCTCCCGCAGATGCACAGGGTTCAAAGAAAAAAGGCATTGCCTTATTGCCTTACCTGATGGGCGCTGCCAATTTTCAGTTCAATGTATGTGACCGCGGAGAGCTGGTTTTTCAATCCACCGCAGATATCAAAGGCGTGGGAGTGGTGATTCGGCCACCTTTTGCTGCGGAAGGTATTTTGAACCTAACGGCCAACTACAACGCTTCTGTGCAGATAAGAGAAAAAGCGGATATCACAGAAGAAATTATACTGGTAGGCTCCAGGGGCGGCACCCGCTTCGCACTGAAAGGCCTGGGCGTAAAATGGTTTATCGGTAATTCCGGCGGCAAGCTCGACCTTGGAATGGAAGGCGAGATACAGGTTATCAGGCTGGTGATCAGCGGGGGCGACGGCGATGGCTTCCTGCAAAAAATGTTATCGGGTGTTAACGTGCAGATAGATTCCAACCTGGCATTCAAATTCAGCCTGCTGCATGGTTTCAGTATCAGTGGCGGCGCACAGTTTGCCATAGACTTACCGGTACATATAGAACTGGGGCCGGTGGCGATTAACGGCCTGCGCATCACCCTTGCACCTGCTGCCGAACAATTTAACCTGGAAGCCGGCGCCAATTTAAAATTATCACTGGGCCCAATCGTTGCCGTAGTAGAAAATATTGGCCTGCGCACTTCGCTGCAGTTCAAACAGGGTAATATTGGTCCGGCCAACCTTGACTTTGCCTTTAAACCACCCACCGGTATCGGCATCAGCATTGATGCAGGTGTAGTAAAAGGCGGCGGCTATATTCTTTTTGATGATGCCAATAAACAATATGCAGGGGCGCTGGAACTTTCTATTGCCGACACCCTGCAGGTAGCAGCCATCTGCGTAATCACCACCCGCATGCCCGATGGCAGCGATGGATTTTCGCTGCTCATCATTATCAGCGTTACATTTACCCCGGGCATTTCACTCAGCATGGGTTTCTTCCTCAGCGGGTTGGGTGGCATGCTGGGCATCAACCGCACCATTAATGTAGAAGCGCTGCGCGATGGCGTTAAGAACAATGCCATTGATCATATCATGTTCCCGGAAGATATTATCAATA
>JANPGT010001065.1:0-3593 GCA_031424135.1 Chitinophagaceae bacterium | reverse complement strand
TCAAACAATTAATAGAACAAGGTTTTCAGTTCAAAATTCTTCTTAGAAATCCTGATAATTTTCAAATAAATAATTCACTTGTCGAGGTTGTAAAAGGTGATGTAACAAATCCCAATGCTGTCAGCACCTTAATAGATGGTTGTCAAGCAGTGATTAGTACTTTAGGTTTGGGTATTCCTGCGAGTGAACCAACAATTTTTAGTCAAGCAACTACCAATATTATACAGGCAATGAATGAACACAAAGTTAATCGGTATATAGTAACTGTAGATTCCTGCGCATGTTGACCCATCATTCCTGTTTATGTTGACCCACCATTCTTGCATGTTTACCCACCCATAGATTGCATTCGGTATTATCTATTGGTGTGTTGGTGATTCCTGCATGATGACCCGCCTTGGGGCGCGGTGATCAAAGCTGTCATTCTTGCATGTTGACCCACCTGTTGGGAAGAGAAATCCAGGATTGCGGTGATGATTCCTGCATGTTGACCCACCCCGCCATAGTCGGGGCAGGCTCTGCCGGCAATAGTTGTTACGGGCTTTTATGATGTCTTTTGCTCCTTAAAATAAACCAGGAGCATGTCACAAAAGCCGATAGTAATGGAACAGTTAAAACAAATTCTTCAGCTAAAATCAGATGGCATTGCAATCAGGGAGATGGCCCGCCGCATTGGTATCAGCCGCAATAGTGTGCGCAAATATCTGGCGCTGCTGGCTATCGATGGCGAGGCGCTGTCCAATACAGCATTGGCGGATAAAGCCTACAACAATGACCTGCTGGAGCACGATGCCCAGCGGCTCAAAGAAGTAAGCCAGCATTTTAGTAGTTACGGGCCGGAGTTGTCAAAGACTGGTGTTACCCGCCAGTTGCTGTGGCAGGAATACATAGCCCAACATCCAGATGGATACAGCTATAGCCGGTATTGCTATCATTTACATCAGCGCCTGAAAAACGCTGATCTCTCCATGCACCTGGAGTACCAGCCCGGTGATATGATGATGGTAGATTTTGCTGGTAAAAAGCAATCTTATGTAGATGTACAAACAGGCGAGCAGATAGAATGCCAAGTGTTTGTTGCTATCCTGCCTTACAGCGGCCTGATTTTCTGCCAGGCCGTTCATTCCCAGCAAACGGCAGACTTTACCGCCTGTATCAACAAGATGCTAAAGTATTATGCAGGCGTACCCGCTACCATTTTATGTGACAACCTGAAGACCGCAGTTACCCGGCCCAGCCGCTATGAACCGGTTTTTACTGATATGTGTTACCAGCTGAATGAACATTACGGGACCACCTTCAGTGCCACCCGGCCCTATAGTCCCCGCGATAAGGCCATGGTGGAAGGTGCCGTTCGCATTGTATACAGTCATATTTACGCGCCATTAAGAAATCAAACCTTTACCAGTCTGCAGGCACTGAACGAAGCCATGCAAAGCCAGCTTTATTTACTGAACAATAAGCCTTATAAAAACACCGCTTACAGCCGCTGGTATTACTATGACGCACATGAGCGTTCCCTGCTCAAGACGCTGCCACCGGAACCATTTTGTCCTAAAAAATGTGCTGTGCTGACCGTTCAGCGTAACTACCATGTACAACTTACAGAAGATCATCTTTATTACAGCGTGCCGTACCAGTACGTTGGCAAGAAGGTTAAGGTACTCTACGACCACCGCGTGGTGGAAGTTTACTGTAACAATGAACGTATTGCACTGCACCTCCGCAAACCACAGGGTAAAGCTTATACTACTCTGGGTGAGCACATGCCACCCAACCACCAGCGTATGCAGCAGATCAAAGGATGGAATAAAGAAGATCTGCTGGCGCAGGCATCCCGGATGGGAGCACCCGTATTACAAGCCGCTACCCTGATGCTGGAAAACAGTATTTACATAGAACAGAACTACAAGGCTTGTTTCGGTATGCTGATGCTGGAAAAAAAGTATAGTGCCCAGCGCCTGGAAGCTGCCTGCAGCCGCGCACTGCTTGGATCAAGAGTCAACTACACCATGATAAAAAACATCCTTGAGCGCGGTCTGGACAAACAAATACCCCAGACCGGAGTGCATATTATCCCAGACCATGAAAACATCCGGGGTAAGGACCACTATCAATAATTATTAAAAACTAAAACATGAACACCACCCAGACACTCGAACAAATGCAACAATTACGGCTGCAGGGCATGTACCACGCTTACCACTCCCAGCTGGAACTACCGATGGACCAGCAACTGGAAGGCCACGACCTGGTAGCACAACTCGTACAATCGGAACAACTCAACCGCAGCAATGAAAAAACAGCGTATTACCTTAAACTGGCTAAACTGCGCCTGCCGGCGACCATTGACCAGATTGAATGCAGTCCTGCACGCAACCTTACCAAACAACAACTGGCAACGCTTACAGAAGGCCGTTACCTGAGCCAGGGAGAAAATGTGCTGATTACTGGCGCCACCGGTTGTGGTAAAAGTTACCTGGCTTGTGCGCTGGGCCACCAGGCCTGTATCCAGGGCTATAAAACAGCGTACCTGAACATGAACCGTTTAATCGAAAGGGTAACACTATCCAAACTGGATGGCTCCTACATCAAACTCTTAAACCACCTGGAACGCCAGACCCTTATCATCCTGGATGATTTTGGACTACAGAACTTAGGCCAGGACGTACGGCTCACATTATTACAATTGCTGGAAGACCGCTATGGAAAGAAAAGTATTATTGTTACATCACAGCTACCGGTAGCCAAATGGCACGAATACATTAACGACCCGACACTCGCCGATGCAATACTTGACAGACTGACAGCCGGTGCACACCGCATAGAACTAAAAGGCGAATCTTTACGAAGAAGAAAAACAAAAACAAATCAATAACCATTAGTATTTTTATCCATCATTAAGCTCTTACAACTATTGCCAAACTACCTGGTGGGTCAACACTCAGGAATGGTGGGTCAACATGACAAGAATCTACAGTAATCACCCAGACTACTGATCGGTGGGTGCAATCAGGGGCAAAATAAAAGCTGTCTTAGAAACTGTTTAGCAATGAAATTCCCGTTACCTATATTGCTGCTGGTGAAAACACCATTCCTGTTCGGAAGAAACTCCTCTTGGGATCGGCCGTTTTGTCCCAGCGGGACGTCCTGTTTATAGAATGATAAATATCGGAAACCGGGCCAATAGGAACCTCTTGTAATGCACAGGAAGTAATCTTGTAACCAATTTCCATCCGTAGTCGGTGCCGACCGGAATCGCTCAGACTACTGGTCGGTGAGAGGACACCGACCAGGAAAAAAAGACATTGAATGGAGGTTGTGGAATTTGGTCGCGATGCATCGGGAGGCGTTCAGCTGGGTCGCCCTTTTACGGGGCTGCAAAAAAAGTATGCTGCAGGGGGCGGCTCAGCTTGTCTTTCATTAACTTGTTTTTTTTCAGGGTAAGCCGCCCCCGGCAGCATGTGCGGGGCAGGCCGAAAGCCAAGGGCGACCCACCATTTTTCGCCCTTGTTTCTGTGTTTTTCACCATTGCTAATCCGTATATGGAGCGTCTTCCGAACACTAATGGTGAAAACACCAACAGCGGCTAC
>JANPGT010001064.1:0-2220 GCA_031424135.1 Chitinophagaceae bacterium | reverse complement strand
TGTTTGGTTGGCGTTTACGGGTGCCAGTTTCAGAAAATGATCATTGGGCCAGATGATGATCACAGAATCGATGGTATTGTTTTTACCTACGCCAAAATTCAATACCGGGTCAGAAGAAGATTGAAAGCCACGTACCGGTGATTGCTCCTGGTAAAACTGCTGGCCTTTGCAGTACAATTTCACCTTTGCTCCGATACCCCTTGGATTGGCGGCATTTCCCAGCAGCTTCACCCGCAGGTAATTATTTCTTATAAGTGTTTCGGCATTGTTTTTATAGATACCTGCAAAATCATTGGAATTGTTGACTACCAGGTCCAGGTCGCCATCATTGTCAAGATCTGCATAGGCCGCACCTGCAGAAACGCCTTTTTGATCCAGTCCCCAGTCGGCCGTTTTTTTCACAAACTTACCGTTGCCCTGGTTTTGAAAAATATAGTTGGCAATTTCAATGCTGGGCATCTTACGGATGTATTCGGGAATGGGATCCACAGAATCTTTGTGCATGGTTTTAATGACCCTGTCTACTGAATATTTCAGGAAGTCCATCTCAGTATAATCTTTTACGTAGCCATTGCTTACAAAAAGATCTTTATAGCCGTCATTGTCATAATCTCCAAAAAGCGCGGCCCAGCTCCAGTCTGTATTGGATACGCCGGCCAGCTGCCCCACTTCACTAAAGGTGCCATCGCCATTGTTTTGCTGCAGCATGTTGCGGCTGTACTGGTAATAGAATCCCTGTGTAAAAAGATACTGGAACTTATCAAAATTCTCTGCGCCGCTGTGCATCTTGATGGTAGTGTTGTCTTCGGGCATCATATCCAGTGTAATCAAATCAGTAAGGCCATCGTTGTTGTAATCAGCGGCATCAGAGCCCATGGAATAGAGCGAAATATGATCCATTGATTTGCGCAACTGTTCCGTAAAAGTGCCGTTGCGGTTGTTCAGAAAAAAATAATCCGGTTCATTAAAATCGTTGGACACCACCAGGTCGGGCCAGCCATCGTTGTTGAAATCTGAAATAGCAATACCCAGTCCAAATGTGAGCACGTTGGAAGTGATGCCTGCCGAATCGCTGACATTGGTAAAATGATTGTTATCGTTGCGGTAGAGCTTACTGGCAAAATCTGGGTTGTGTTCTTTGCGCAGTTCGGGATTGTCCTGTACCCCTGCCGTGTATTTCTGAATGGAGTGATTGATGATAAAGCAGTCCATATCCCCGTCTTTATCATAGTCAAAAAAAGCCGCCTGTGTTGAATAGCCATTGTCTGCCAGTCCAAACGCTTCTGCCTGTTCAGTGAAAGACAAATCGCCATTATTAATAAACAGCAGGTTCTTCCGCATATCCGGGTTGATGTCTGCACTGCGGCAGATATAAATATCCAGTTTGCCATCTCCGTTTACGTCTGCCATGGTAGCGCCGGTGCACCAGCCCTGCATTTTATCGACCCCTGCTTTGAGTGTGATATCTTCAAACTGAAAATTGCCTTTGTTCAGAAAAAGCCGGTTACGCACCATATTGCCGGTAAAGAGCAGATCCTGCAATCCATCGTTGTTGATATCGCCGATGGCCACGCCACCACCATTGTAGAAATATATATAGTTGGCTACGTTCAGCGGGCCGTCTTCAAATAATGTATTCTTAAAATTAACACCCGTGCTTTTTTCACTTAAACGGGTGAACAGGTGGTTACCATCATCGTGGTTGCAGCTGATGAGTATGAAGCTCACAAAAACGGTACAGGTAAAAGCAGTAAGACGAAACATAGCGTTGTTTTAGGTTGCCCCCGGGGCTGGAACAAAAAAAGATTCCACCGAATGTATTGCTTCGATGGAATCTTTTATTAAAAAACATAAAATAATTTAATTCTTATCCCACCATAATGGAGTGGTTAATTTGTCGCCGCCAGCACCCAGCAGGGAAACTGCTGCGTCTACCGCAACTTTGTTATTTTGTTTCTCTGACAGCAGGAACGGAATTCTCCTTATCCACTGCGTTGCCGGGTTAGGAAGATCTGCATTCTCTGAATTGGCTACAGGGTACAGGATAAACGTACGGCTTCTCCTGTAATCGGCCCAGGCTTCTGTGCCATCCGGGTACATGGCCACCCATTTCTGTATGGCTATCTGCAGTTTCTGCGTAGGCACACCTGCCGCCCATTTGATGGGGGCTGTAGATACTGCTGGTGAGCTCAGAAAATCGCCTGGTGCTACCGGTGTATT
>JANPGT010001063.1:0-1993 GCA_031424135.1 Chitinophagaceae bacterium | reverse complement strand
CCAAAGCCATCTTTTACCGCATTGGGGAAACTGCTTAATTGAAGAATATCCCGGTAGGTAATAAGCCCCACCAGTGTATTGTCTTTCTTAACGACGGGCAGTTTTTCTATTTTGTAAGAGCGCAGTATGGTGGCAGCTTTTTTCAGATCGGTTCCCTCTGGTGCAACAATCAGGTTTTCCTTTGTCATTACTTCCTGCACCTTTCGGCGTTTGTCGGTTTCAAAACGCAGGTCGCGGTTGGTAAGAATGCCCACCAGTTTATTGGCATTGTCTACAATGGGGATTCCCCCAATTTTGTTTTCCTTCATCAGCAGCAGCGCATCACCAATGGTGGCATCTATCCTGAGTGTAATGGGGTCAATAATCATCCCGCTTTCACTGCGTTTCACCTTGCGTACCTGTTCTGCCTGCTGTTCGATGCTCATGTTTTTATGCAGTATGCCAATGCCGCCCTCACGGGCAAGGGCAATGGCTAAATGGGCTTCTGTTACGGTATCCATAGCAGAAGACAGCATGGGGATATTAAGAGAGATGGCTTTTGTAAGTTTTGTTTTGATATTTACTTCCCTGGGCAATACCTGTGAATAGGCAGGCAGCAGCAGTACATCATCGAAAGTAAGACCTTCACCAAAAAATTTTTTACTGGAAACTGATTTGCGGGAGGAGTTGTTGATTGTTGCCATGGGCAAAGATAGGGCAGCGGATAAATTCCTTCCAAAATTTTTTTCCAATATGCTACAAGTCTTTTCCTGTATTGGGTTTCAGATGATTGTGCGATGCATCTAACGGTGAATGTGCAGTTGTTTTTTTGCTGTCATAATAATCTGTATAATTTACCCGGTAATGAGGCAGCCAGGTTCTGCAGTTCCAGGTTTAAAATAGCTGCTGCTACTGTACTGCTGTTCAGGTTGCTTTTTATGCGTAATTCATCAATGTGCACGGCGTCTTTTTCTTTCAGCAACTCCACAATAATATTTTCTTCCGGGCTCAGCTGTATGAATAATTCCTTTTGCTGTTTTTTGGGCACCGGTTTTTTTTCTGTCCAGCCCAGCGCTTCAATAATATCCTGCGCGCCGGTGAGCAAAGCGGCTTTATTATTTTTAATGAGATAGTTGCAGCCGGCGCTTTTATTATCATTGATTCTGCCGGGGAAGGCAAACACATCCCTGTTATAGCCATTGGCCAGTTCAGCGGTTATCATGCTGCCGCCTTTAATATCCGTTTCAATAACAATGGTAGCATCGCTCATGCCTGCCACTACCCGGTTCCTGGAGGGGAAATTATGTTTGTCAGGTTTTGTTTTGCTTTTGAATTCTGTGAGCAGCCCGCCCTGTTCTTTCAGCATGTCTTTGGCCAGCACCGTATGTTCGGGCGGATATATTTTGTCGAGCCCATGCGCCATTACTGCTACCGTAGGCAGTTGGTGTTTCAGGGCAGCTTTATGGGCAATGGCATCCACTCCCAATGCCAGCCCGCTTACTACCAGCACCTGTTGCTCCTGCAGGTCGGCCAGCAATTTTTCCGTCAGCTGTTTGCCGTAGTCTGTCTTGCTGCGTGTACCTATTACCGATATAATTTTACCCGCATTCAGGTTGGCCTGGCCACGGTAATACAAAATAGTGGGCGGGTCATAACAATTCAGTAAACGTTGAGGATAAGATTTGTCTGTGAGAAACAGGGGCGTAATTTTATACTTCTCTATAAACGCTATTTCTTCTTCTGCTCTTTTGAAATCATTAAAATCGCGGATACTGGCAGCCCTTACTTCGCCGATACCTTCCAGTTTGTCTAACAGGGATTTCTTTGCTTTAAAAATGGCGGCCGCTTCGCCAAAATGTTCTACCAGTATCCTGGCCTGTACAGCGCCAATATTGGGCACAAGGGTGAGGGCAATCTGGTGCAATAGATGAGTAGTCATTCTTTACGCAGGAAAAGGTTTATAAAGGATGAATGTATAAAAAAAACGTGAATCGTGAGACGTGAGGCGTGAATC
>JANPGT010001062.1:0-2611 GCA_031424135.1 Chitinophagaceae bacterium | reverse complement strand
GGCCCTGGCCAGGGAAAGACTACAGCAAAAAGTAGCCAATCACCCCATTGGTTTTGAACTGCTGCCGGACAAATTTACACTGCCGCAACTGCAGAATTTATACGAAGCCGTGTATGAAACGGCGCTGGATAAACGCAATTTCACCCGCAAAATACTGTCGTTGGGCATTTTGAATAAACTGAAAGAAAAGGAAAAAGCGACCTCCCGCAAAGGCGCTTTTTATTACACGTTTGATAAGGTGAAATACAGGAAACTGGAGAATGAAGGCGTACGTTTTATTTAACCGTCAGAATAAACTGTCATGAAAAGAAGGCAACTGATAAAGCATCTTGGAATAGCAGTACCGGCTATCTGGGCGGTAAACAAATTTCGCGGAGCAAACATTCAGCAATCTTTTGCCGGCAACGAACCCATTGCGGACGGCCCTTTTATGCCCAACTGGAACTCGCTGCAGCAATACGCAGTACCCGATTGGTTCCGTGATGCCAAATTTGGTATATGGGCGCACTGGGGCCCCCAGTGTCAGCCAGAGTATGGCGACTGGTATGCGCGCAGTATGTATATAGAAGGAAGCAGTGTATATAAATACCATTTAAACAAATACGGGCACCCTTCAAAATTTGGATTTAAAGATGTCATTAATGAATGGAAGGCCGAAGCCTGGAACCCGGAACAGTTACTGGAATTGTACAAACGGGCGGGGGCGAAATATTTTGTGGCCCTGGCCAATCACCACGATAATTTTGACAACTATAACAGTAAATACCAAAACTGGAATGCGGTAAAGTATGGCCCGAAGAAAGATATTATAGGTGGTTGGGAAGCTGCTGCCCGCAAAAATGGCCTGCGCTTTGGCGTTAGCGTGCACGCAGCACATGCATGGAGTTGGTACGAACAGGCGCAAAAAGCTGACAGGAATGGCCCGCTTGCCGGTGTACCTTATGACGGAAAACTCACAAAAGAATCGGGGAAAAATACATGGTGGAGCAAACTGGATCCGCAGGATCTTTATGCACAGAATCATCCATTGAGTGAAGGCAGTGACAATGAAAAAAATATTCACAGGCAATGGAACTGGGGCAATGGAGTTACTCCTCCGTCTAACACCTATTGCGACAAATTTCTGAACCGTACTATTGACCTTATCAATCAATACAAACCGGATCTTGTTTATTTTGATGATACTGCGCTGCCGCTTTGGCCGGTAAATGACGCCGGCTTAAAAATAGCCGCTCATTTTTACAACAGCAGCATAAAAAAACATGGCAGGCTGGAAGCAGTATTGAACGGCAAGATACTGGATGAGCAGCAACGGAAATGCATGGTATGGGACATTGAACGCGGACAAAGTAATATAATTGAAGCCCAGCCCTGGCAAACTGATACCTGCATCGGCAACTGGCATTACGACCGCCCACTGTATGAAAGGCATGGGTACAAGTCTGCCACAACCGTCATCCATACCCTTATTGATGTAGTAAGTAAAAATGGTAACCTGTTGCTGAGTATACCCGTCCGTGGTAACGGCGCCATCGACAGTGATGAACAGGCTGTGCTGGAGGACATTGCAACCTGGATGAAAATCAACCACGAATCCATATTTGGCTCAAGACCCTGGACTGTCCTGGGTGAAGGCCCCGCCCTGGCTGCAGCCGCGCCACTAACGGCACAGGGATTCAATGAAGGAAAGGGAAAACCTTTTACCGCTGCAGATATACGGTTTACCCGGAAAGACAATCTTGTTTATTGTTTCCTGCTGGGCTGTCCTGCTCAGCGCGATGTAATCATCCATTCGTTGGGCGAAACCGCCGTTCACATGAAAGGAAAAAAAATTGAGCAGATCTCCCTGCTGGGTGGTAGCGGCAATTTAGCATGGGCACAAACTGAACAGGGACTAAGAGTGGAGATGCCATCTCAGTTACCCTCAAATATTGCGGTAGTACTTAAAATAAATGGTGCCGTATAAATTATTGCAACGATGCTCAGAAAAATTTCCCATTTGCTGCCAATGCAATTGTTCCTGCTGTGCATCCTTATACTTCCCTGCTGCTCCGCCTTTGCACAGCACCTCCTGCCTTATGTGCAGCCACATGCAGGTACCGCATCTTCTACCACTACGGCCGCGCTGAAGCACAGTGAAGCCGGTTCCGAAAAAAACGCCAATACCATACCGGCCGTAGGGCTTCCTTTTGGTATGACGCAATGGACGCCCCAGACCAGGCAAACGGAGAATAAATGCGTACCTCCTTATTTTTACAAGGATTCTCTGCTCAGCGGTTTCCGTGGCAGTCACTGGCTCAGTGGCTCCTGCACACAGGACTATGGCAGCTTCACCATTATGCCGGTGATGGGCAGCCTGAAAACAATGGTGGACGATTACGCTGTTTCTTTTTCGCATGCCAATGAAACCAGCTCTCCGGCATATTACAAGCTTGATCTGCCGGCACAGCAACTGACCACCGAAATGACGGCTACGCTGCGTTGTGGCATGATGCGTTTTACCGCCCACCGCGACGACAGCCTGTACCTGCTGGTAATACCCAACAGCGATAAGGCCATGGGCTTTGTACAGGTAGATACCGCCAAAGGAATAATATGGGGTTATAACCCC
>JANPGT010001061.1:0-6058 GCA_031424135.1 Chitinophagaceae bacterium | reverse complement strand
CATCAAAACATTCCTGTGCGGGAATCAAGCCCCTGCCCAGGTTGTATTTTTTTGTGTGGACATTATAAGAAGGAAAAGAGGCCATAAAATCTGCCGTAGCAAATACCAGGTTTTTGTATTTTTTAATCACAGCAGAAGAAGCCTGGCTGCGGTACAGCATCTCTGCCATGTAAATAAAATGCGGCTGCTGCCAGATCAAAAATGCACCTACAGAAGAAGGTGATTCATTACCTGCGTGATCCGTCATTTTCTGCCAGCGTACGCCGTCAAAACCCTGGCGCTTTGCCAACGCTTTTGCTTTTGCCGCCACGGTAAAATACCAGTCAAGGCTTTTTTCAAGCAATGCCGGCCTGCCCCACTGCGCAAAATGTACCGCATGCCACCAATGCATTTCCAGGTGCGGCTTCCCGTACCAGCTGTTATAGGTTAAACCAGTTTCCTGCGGTGGAAAGGAGGAGGCACACTGTATTTTAGTGAGGTATTGAGACAATACCGTTCTTCGTTCTATTTCAAAGGCACGCGGATCTGTGCTGCCGGAAAAATCAACCGCGCCACCGCTCAACCAGAATTTTTTCCAGTGAGCTATACTATTGTTTTCAGTTTGCGTAAATGATGGCACAGTAATACTTTTCTGGTATTGTGCAAACCTGCACACCAGTTCATAACTATTTGTGCCAGCCGGTTGCAACAAAAAATAATTGGTTGCCATTTTTTGAACCTTGGTTTTGGCCGACCATTTCAGGGCAACATAATATGCTGTTGTATCAATTACGCGTTTAATAATTCCATCACTATTGCCTCCTGTATAACTGGCTGTATCATTTGCCCCATCCTGCCAGTTATTGCCCACGTCTTTAAACTGTCCATTAGGGTATGGGAAGCGGATGCGGATCTGCAATCGCTTTTCCTGCAATAACGCAGATTCAATTTTAAACGCAACGGCATCCTGCTGCTGGTGAGCAATGCTGGTTACTTTCACAGGTATATCCTCCACCGTAAAATAACTGCTCAGAGTGCCTGTCCACATGTCTAACTGCTGATGGATATTTTTTATATCATCTATCAACGCGGGGCTACCGTCTTTCTTTCTTATCTCCAGCCCAATATTGCCCAGTTGCAGGCGGTGCTGGTTTACACGGAAGTATTCTACCGCCTTTTTTGCCATGGAATCTTTTGACTGCACGGTATAGGAAATCTTCCGCCCTTCCAGTTCATATATTTTTTGTGCTGCTTCTACCTGCAGGTTTTCTGTATTGGGAAAGCTGTGCCAACCCCAATCCGACTGTGTACCAAGTGGCACCCCATTTTGATAATATTCCGGGAACGATTGCAGGCCGGTAACATCTGCCGTAAACGCAAACCCGCCATTGCCCAATGACAAAGAAGAAAGAGAATCTGCTTTTGTATTAATGACGGTATGCCGCGTCACCACTGCCCTGCGATCAATTGGTTGTGCTGTTACCGCGAAAGCACAACAGCAGAAGAACCACCCTATGACAAAATGCTTTTTCATGTTATCCCTTTTTTTACAATCCGCGCCACAGCCGGTTTAATTATCCAGCAGCTGCATCCCGTTTGAATTGCCCACATTTAATTTCTTTCCGTCGGCGCCCGTAATTACCACCTTGCTGAACATCCAGTTATTGGCATAGCTAATATCACCCGCCGTCTTTCCCTCTATATTAATGTCTGTAAAATGAAAACCTCCCAGCAAAGATGTGGGCAAACCAGCGGCATTGATTACTTTTTTAACGCCTTTGGCAGTTATGCCATTTACAAAAATATTTTTAAAATGAGGGATGCCTTTTTCCGCCGGCTCCACTTTATGCAGCATTATTTTCCAATGTTCGGGTAAAGAATCATACACGTAGCCAGCCGGTAAGGTGGAGTAGCTGTACGCGGGGTTCCAGTTCATGGTAAACATAAAAGCATTGCCAACGCTGTCAAGCGTGCAGTTTTGAAAATGAATGTCTTCTACTGTACCACCCCTGGTGGTAGCAGATTTAATATGAAAACCATTGCCGGTACCCCTGCCCGTTAAATGGGTAGCCAGCACATGCCTTATACCGCCCGATGTTTCGCTGCCCAGTGTAAGCAAACCACCGCCGCGGCGGGCAATACATTTACGTATCACCACATATTCTGTTGGACGGTTCACACGCAACCCGTCCCAGTCTCGGCCAGCTTTTAAACAAAAATCATCATCATTGCAGTCTATATCACAGTTTTCAATCAGCACCCAGGAAGAAGAATCTACATCTACCCCATCGGTACTGGGTCCTTTTCCATCCTCATTATTACGGATTACAATACCATCTACGGTAATGTGGGTAGCATACAACAGTTGCACGGTCCAGAAGCCGGCATTCTTTATAGTAATATCTTTTATAGAAATATCTGCGGCATTTTGTACCAGTACCGTGCGCACTCTTTTTGCATCATAGTCTACAATCCAGCGCAGTCCCCTGGCTTCATAATCTTTGCGCATAGCCCAGTATTTATCCCAGCAAAATTTCCCCCGGGCATTGATGACGCCTTTACCGGTAAGCGCAGCATTGTTTACATCTATCAAATTAATCAGTGCTGCCGGCCATTTCATTTCTATTCCGGCAATGCGGGTATTAATTTCAGGGTAGTCTTTAAACCGCTGCGAGCCCAGCAACACAACACCCTTATCTATGCGCAGCTGTACATTGGATTTTATAAAGAGCGAACCGGTAACATACATACCCGGTGTAAATACCACAACGCCACCGCCTTTTTTTGCACAGTCATCTATGGCCTTTTGAATACCCACCGTGTTTACCACATTGGTATCATTCACCACCCCATAGTTTGCCGCATTATAGATCTTCTTTGCTGACGGAAACCGGGTGGCGCCTGTTTTGCTCACCCATTCCATGTTACCAGCCTGTGCAGTGGCGGATTGCATGAAAGAGAACAACAGCAGCAGTGTCAACAGTAAATAATTTCTCATTAGTTTTTTCCCTCAGTGGTTAGTGTCCAGTTATCGGTTCTGAAAGGTGAGGCAGGTAATCCTGCTTTATTGTACAAATTGGGCAAAGGAATATTGCGCCATGCAAAACGCACTGCTGACGGTTGCTGCACTGCATCGTTCCATACCAATACGGTATTACCTTCAATCATGGCTTTAGCCGGAACAAATGCGGCATCGGCCGCAGCAATGGAAAATTCAGTCAGCACATCTCCTTTCGCCTGTAACCCGTCCGCGTTGTCAAAATAGATGCGTATTTTATTGCCTTCTTTCTTCATTGAAGTATACAGGGGGCCACTGGCCACTGTGTCGTTTTTTCCATAGTCGTTTTTCAGCGCCCAAAGCGATAACCTTTCTCCTGCCAGCTTTTTATTTCTTGGATGAATATCGAGCGAATCTCCGTTATCGGTGGTGACGGCCATCCCCGTGTACGGCACATGGCGTAATGTGTACAACTGTGCATCCCTTATTTCTGCATTCTGGCTGCGGTGCGGAGAAATCTGCACAAAATAGAAAGGCATTTTCTTATTATTGAAATCATGCCGCCAGTTGGCAATCATGGCCGGAAAAAGGCGGCGGTACTGAAATGCACGGTCGGCATTGTTTTCTCCCTGGTACCAGATAACCCCTTTGAGCGTATAATGGAGCAAAGGCGCTATCATTCCATTGTATAATTTGTAAGGCGATTTGCCACTGGTGGGCCCAATAGGTTCCCTGGGCGCTGCCGCTTTTGATTTGCTGGTATCGGCCTTCCATCTTTCCAGTTCTCCTTTAAATTTTTCATAAGCTGTGGGATATTCTTCGCATTGCATTTTATACCGCTCCAGTATAACGTTGAAGCTGCTGTCTTTTTCAAGAATGTCTTTACGCGTCCAGGATTCTGCGGGCGTTCCTCCCCAGGTAGCATTTATAATACCTATGGGATAACCAGTGACTTTATGAATAGCCCTGGCAAAATAGAAAGCTATGGCCGAGAAAGTATCAGCAGTCTGTGGAGAGCATATTTTCCATTTACCGGCGAAGTCAGCCTGGGGCTCTTCCGCTACTTTATTGGCTACGTCAATGGTTCTGATGAGCGGATAATCAGCTGCACTGATCTCCTGTTGGTAATCAATGACGCCGGTATAAGACGCGTTGGAAGTCTTCCCCATAAAAAACTCCATATTACTCTGGCCAGATGCCAACCAAACTTCTCCCAATAAAACGTTCCTCACTTCAATGCTATTGGATGCGGTAAACGTTATGGTAAAAGGTCCGCCTGCCCTGGCCGTTTTCAGGCTGAGTAACCATTTTCCATCCGGGCCGGTAACAGCAGCAATTTTACGGGGCCCCCAACTTGCGCTAACGGCAATTTTTTCTCCGGGGGAGGCCCATCCCCACAATGAAACAGTTGCATTTTGCTGCAGGATCATATTGTCGGAAATAATTGCCGGCAGCTTTATTTGTGCAGATGCATTTACAAAGAATAAAACGAAAGCAAATAACGGAGAAATATATCTGGCAGGCATGGCAGGCAATCTTTTAGTAATCCGAAAGGTAGCCTTTCAAAAATCACCTGCCATCCTGATTCATCCTGCTGTTAATAAGTGATTAAAACAGCCGCTGAAGAATGTCTTATTTTGTAGCCGCCATAATTGTATCAAACTCCTTTTTAGTTACGGTAAATACAGTTCCGTGACGTGTACCTTTGGGAAAACTGATCTTATCCGAGATATCTGTCCAGGTTTTCAGGTCGGCCGAGCTAACGGCACCATAGGCATGTTGGGTATACTTGTCGAAATACACCACCCAGTTTTTACCAATCTTAATAACCGTAGGTCCTTCTGCCCAATAGTTACCGGTGATGGGTGCAGACGGCAGACCATAGCCACCCGTGAGTGCATCGCTAAACGCAATGCGGATATTTTTTTGCGGCGGATTTTTGGTTTCGTCTTTCAGGAACATCACAAAGCGCTTGCCGGCTTTCTGGATGCTGGCGTCTATAATATTGAATCCATGGTCATACAGCAATTTTGTTTTACTGAAAGTCTTGAAATCCTTCGTGGTTACATAATACATGCGGTGATTGTATTTGTCGTCACCTGCTGTATCACCTGCCATAAACCTGCCGGGTATGGTGGTAGCCCAGTAAATCATATATTCTTTGTGCGCCGCATCATAAAAAATTTCAGGCGCCCAGCAATTGCGTGCGGTGGGTTCGTCTTTCATCACGGGTATAAACTGTTGTTCGCTCCAGTGCAGCAAATCTGCAGAGCTGGCATACCCAATGCCACCATCGTTCCAGCTAACGGTCCATACCATGTGAAATTTGTTATCTGCTCCGCGGATGATGCAAGGATCACGCATCAGCTTGTCTTTGGCCACCGCTGGTTTCAAAAGAGAACTGTCATTCTTCAGTGCTGTCCACGCAAGCCCATCCATACTGTACGCCAGGTGCAATCCATCCTGTCCGTTGTCTTTGAAATAAGAGAACATGTAAACGGGATTGCCGGTCTGTGAAAAAACTGCGCCTGCACAAAGACACAAGATGGCTGCCAAAATTATTTTTTTCATTTGATTAATACTCATTTTTTTAAAATTCAATCCTGCCGCCCGGCAAATAACCCGCGCGGTTCACAATGGGAAAATACTATTATATTATTTCAAGTATAAATAAAGATTACCCTCTATTTACAGAACGGAATGTCTTACTTAACCCGGGCCTTCAGGTCCGGGGAACAATGCGACTTCACCATGGGCTTTAGCCCAACTCTACAAACCCATACTTTTTAACGAAATCTTCATACTCCTGTAAAAATGTCATCTTATGGTGGTGCACCTCCTGGTTATTAATGTAATTTCTTACTTTTTCCAGTTGAGATTCGCTTACAGATACCGCAAAATACTTGTCGGCCCATTCAAGTTTTCCGGCAAATAATTTCGCTTTATTATTCGCCCAGAAAGCCGAACCACCCTTTATCTGCTGCATTATGTCGGCTATATTTTGCTTTTTACCAAGACTTATCAATGCATGCAGGTGATCTGTATAGCCGTTGATGCAATCAATAAAGATATTTTTTTCCG
>JANPGT010001060.1:0-3121 GCA_031424135.1 Chitinophagaceae bacterium | reverse complement strand
CCCGCTGCGGATACGGATCCGCCATAGCCATTGCCTTCTGGATCAGGACCGAAACCATCTCTTACAAAGGGTGCATAGATGATAAACGGATTGGTGGTATTCACATACACCCTTACTGAACTGATACCTGATTTTTTAAGTACGGCAGAAGAAATCTCATACCCTATATTGATGCTGCGGCATTTGATGAAAGAGCCGTCCTGGTAACCCAGCGTAGATCCGTACAATAACCTGTCGGTACCTGCATCGGGAGCCGGAAAATTATTGGTAGGATTGGAACGCGTCCAGTAATCTGTTTTTAACTGGTTCACCCTGCCCTGGTTAAAGAAGGGATAACCCTGTGCACCACCGTCTGCAGTGAGATAGGGCACCAATACTTTCATTCCCATTCTTGCAAACATTACTATAGAAAGATCAAATCCTTTATAGCTAAAACGGTTGGTAATGCCCCCTTCCCAGCTGGGTTGAAAATTACCGATCACCTGGCGATCGTTGGCATCAATCTTACCATCTTTATTCAGATCCTCCACCCTTATCTGCCCCGGGTATTGTACCGGTGAAGTTTGTGCCGCCAGCAATCCTTTTACCGAATCTGCCGTTTGCCAGATACCGATTTTCCTTACATCGTAAATAACAGTCAGTGGCTGCCCCACAAACCATCCATTTCCTTTGTTCTCCAGTTCTGCCGGCGTAGTAAGCTGGGTAATTTTCTCCCTGTTGAAATAAAAATTCAGATCCGTACTCCACCTGAAACCGCTTTTGGTTTGCACATTAATACTGCTGAGGTTTATTTCCAGTCCCTGCCCCTGTGTCTTTCCCAAATTCTTGGTGGTAGAGCCTGCTCCATTACTGGCAGGCAGGTTTACTGACAGCAGGATGTCCTTGGTTTTTTGTTTGTACACATCAATTGAACCGGTAAGGCGGTTATTGAAAAAACCGAAATCAAGCCCGATATCTGTTTGTGAAGTAGATTGCCAGGTAAGTCCTTTATTGGCCAGGGTGGTAACGGTATAGGCCAGTTGCTGTCCGGCAGTTCCCTGCCCGAAATTATAGGTGCTGGCGCTTAACGCACCCAGTGTAGCATAAGCGCCAACATTGCGGTTGCCCGAGATGCCCCAGCCACCACGCAGTTTCAGCGATGTGATAAAGGAGGCGCTCTTCATAAACTGCTCATTGGCAATATTCCATCCCAGTGCAAAAGCCGGATAGGTAAAATACTGCTGTCCGGGTGACAGTGTAGACGATCCATCCTCGCGCAAAGTGGCGGTTACCAGGTAACGGTTATCGTAGCTGTAATTGAAACGGCCCATGTAAGAAATTAACCCCTGTTCAGAAAAACCGGTATTGTTGGCATTCACCGTAGGCTGACCGCTGGCCAGGCCAAAGTTTGAACTCAATATATAATCTGCCGGCACACCGGTAACATTAAAGCCACTGCTTAAGTTATGGTCTTTAGTTACTTCAAATAAACCGGTAAAACCCAGTTTGTGTTTTTCTTTGAAAGTTTTATCGTAGTAGAGCAGGTTTTGAATGTTGTAGCTCCAGGCTTCGGCGTTGCTTAGGCTGGCATTGGAAGACGACTGCACCGTAGCGGTATTGGTATAGGTGAGCGGACCGTTATAGCCATTGCCATTCTCCTGGCGGTAATCAAGACCAACATTTATCCGGTAACGCAACCCGGCAGCTATCTGCAATTCGCCATACAGGCTGTTAAAAGTCCTGAGCCGGCGGTTCCTTGCCAATATGGATTCTTTCTTGGTGTTCAGCGTAAGGGGACTGATAGACGCCGCATCAATAGACCCAGCGGCAGGTGTCAGGTTCACCGTGCCGTCTGCGTTATACGGCGAGGCCAGTGGTGTTAAACGCATCAGTCCGCCGGGCACGCCTCCGCCACCCGGGGTGTTGGAATAAGAAAGTGTGTTGAGGGTATTCAACCCGATTTTTATCCGGTTGCTTATCTTATGATCCAATGTAGCCCGCAACGTATACCTTTCAAATTTTTGGTTGGGTATGATGCCCGTTTCATTGAAATAGCCCGCGCCCATGCCAAACTGCGTGTTCTCTGTACCACCTGAAACACCCAGCTGATGGCTGGTGGTAAAACCCTGCTGGTAGATAAGGTCCTGCCAGTTGGTAGACACGCCTGCCGCCAGTGCATCTTTCTCTGCCTGTGTAAGCAGGTAAGAAGAGGTACCGGCACTGGAGGGCCAGTTAGAACGGTTATAGGTAGCTGCATCTGCTTTAAACTGCGCATATTCAGCACCGGTATATACTTTAAACTTATCCAGCACTTTTGAAACACCTGCGTAAGCATCATAAGTAATCACCGATTTGCCGGTTCTGCCTCTTTTGGTGGTAATAAGAATAACACCGCCTGCTCCCCTGGAGCCATAAATGGCAGTAGAGGAAGCGTCTTTTAATATATCCAGGCTGGCCACATCTTCTGAGTTAATATCATTGATACTGCCGCCGAATGGAATGCCGTCTACCACCAGCAGCGGACCATCCAGCGCATCGCTGGCGCCCTGGCTGCTGGTGATGGTGCGGTTACCCCGTATTCGGATGGAGCCACCGCCACCTGGTGTGGCACTATTGCTTACAATATCTACGCCCGCGGTACGGCCTTTCAGCTGAGCAATAAGGTTGGGCGCGGGTACTTCTCTTAATGTGGCACTGCTTACCGAAGCAACAGCACCGGTAACATCTCTCTTCCGCTGGGTACCATAGCCCACCACTACTACTTCTCCCAGGTCACGGTTACTGTTTAGCAGCCTTACTACCAGGTTGTCTTTGTTACCTGCACTGAGTTCCTGCGGTGCATACCCTACAGAACTAATCACCAGCACCGCACCTGCACCGGCATTGATTGAAAAATTACCATTGGCATCGGTACTGGTGCCGGTGCTGCTGCCTTTTACCAATACTGAAGCACCCGACAGCGGCTGACCGGCTTCATTGGTAATTCTTCCTTTAATGGTTTTCTGCTGTGCAAACAGCAGCAATGGCAACTGCAACAGGAACAGCATGACCAAAGGCAGCCAGTAGCTGCCTGCAGCCGCCCTGCCCGGGGATTTTTTTGTTGTATTTATAATGAGCATTTTTTTAATAATAGTCAGTTTGA
>JANPGT010001059.1:0-3261 GCA_031424135.1 Chitinophagaceae bacterium | reverse complement strand
CAAAACTATTGAAAGCAGGCTTAAGTGCCAATCCAAACATTAATATGGAACTAAAAACAACCAGTCAGCAAACACTGGCTGCTTTGTAAAACAACAGTAATGAACAAGCGCATTTATTGTATTTTATTGCTGTTGCTGATTTATCCCTTTGTACAGGCGGATGCACATACTATTAACTATGCGCTGGATAAAGCACCGGTGCAAAACGTGGTATGGTTTTATCTGAAGCTGGGATTTACGCATATTATACCCACCGGGGCTGACCATGTACTATTTGTTACCGGGTTGTGTTTGCTGAGCACCCGTATCAAAACAATATTATGGCAGGCCACCGCTTTTACTGTAGCGCATTCAGTTACCCTTGCGCTGAGCATGAAAAATATTATTGTAATGCCGGGTGCTGTGGTGGAGCCCATTATTGCCCTGTCAATACTTTTTATAGCGGTGGAAAATATATTGCTGACAGAACTAAAAGCCTGGCGTATAGGAGTTGTATTTATGTTTGGGCTCATACATGGAATGGGCTTTGCCAGTGCTTTAAATGAAATAGGCTTGCCCAGGAACCAATTCTTCACCTCAATTCTCTCTTTTAACCTGGGTGTTGAACTTGGACAAGTGGCCGTTATACTGGCAGTGTTTGCACTTATCATTATTCCCTTTGGTAAAAAGACCTGGTACAGGCAAAGAATCGTTTACCCCCTCTCTGCCATGATTGCGCTGATTGCCGCCTGGTGGACTATCGAGCGGGTGTTCTTTTGAAGAAATTTCTTATTAAGGCTGGATGTCTTTGCTTTGCTGTTCGGTTTGCTTTACCAGCGCAAGCAATTTTTCTATAACGGTCTTCACCGCCTTTGCTGTGGCAGGATCGCTGATTTCACCCGCAGCATTTAATTTAGAACGCACATAAGAAATCAGTAAAGCCCCTTCTTCCGGGATTTTTGCAGAAAGTGCCTTAAATATCTGCAGCCAGGCCGCATGTGCTTTCTCTCCCCCGGTAGAAGCCGTAATCAACGCCAGCGGTTTGTTTACCAGTTCACCGGAACCTACCGTCCAATCCATTGCATTCTTTAAACTGCCCGGTACCCCAAAAGCATATTCGGGACTGCAAATCAATACCGCATCTGCTTCCTGTAAATGTTTTCTCCACACCCCCACGGTGATGGGTATTTCTGCAGCGTCATCAAAATGCGGCAGGGTAGAAAGTCCCTTGTACACAAAAAACTCCACGCCTTCGGGCATACTATTTTGTATGTGCTGCAGTATTACTGCGTTGGATGAATTGGCCCGCAGGCTTCCTGAAACAGCCAGTATTTTTATTTTGTCTTTTAACATCAATGGTAAGATAAAGAGGTTATAATTAATTTGTCATTACGGAACCTGTTCAACATTTGTTCTTCGTTTTACCAGGGAGACAATAATACCTCCCACAATGATGCAGCATATACCCGACAACGACATGCCATCCGGGAAGGCATCGCCCAGCAGCATTCCAATACAAACGGAAAAAATAATATTGACATAACTCACAGCCGAAACAATACCCGCTTTGTCTGCACCATAAGCCTTTGTTACAAAATACTGGCCAAACAGGGCTGCCAGTCCTAACAACAAAATATACAACCATTCAACACCTGCAGGTACTTTGAAGGCGGGTAAAAAAATCTCATCCGGCCTAAAATTGCCCATCCAGCGCAACAACATGGCAGCACCCGGTATCAATACACCGGCGCTTACAAAAGCCAGTACAATCACCCTGGCATCGTAATATTTATTCAATCGTCCCACCGTGATATAGGCAATGGCAGAAGAAATACCGGAAATTAATCCGGCCAAATGATAATACCAGGGAAAATGCATGGCAGGTTTATACACCAGCACCATACCCGCAAAACCAATCAACAAAGCAAACAACACTTCTTTGCCATGGTATTCTTTGAAAATGAAAAACGAAAACACCGCTATAAAGATGGCTGAAGTGAGGTTATAGGTCATGGCCGTACCCAATGGCAAATGCAGAATGCAGTACAGCAAAGTGTAGAGGGCCACCGTGCCCATAATGCCGCGGAAGATAAGCCAGCTTGTTTTACCACCATGGCTCATGGGCGGTTTGGCAGCAAAGCCAACCATTAAAACAATCAGCCCAACCATGTTACGGTAAAAAACCAGTTGACCGGCATTAAAGCTTCCTTTCAATAATTTAGCAGCCCCGCCCATTACCGAAAACCCCAGCGAAGCCAGGACCATGTAGAGTATACCGTGGTATTTTTTGTGAATCGTCATTGGGCTAGGAGGACAAAGAGAAAAGGAGTTTTATTGGTGGTTTAAATAAATGATAAATACACATAAAAGATTTTATAATTAAGAAGCCAGGAAGTCTGAACTGAGCACGCTAAACTTCCCCTTCTCTCTTTTACTCTTAGCCAATTAAACGCAATCGCTCTACCGCCGCATCGATGGTTTCTTTTTTCTTGGCAAAACAAAAACGGATTACTTTATTGTCGGTGCCGGATTGATAGAAAGCGGAAACTGGTATGGTGGCAATACCGTATTCTTTGGTAATGCGGATAGACAGCTCCTTATCGCTTTCTTCGCTGATGCGATCGTACTTGTAGCATTGGAAATAACTGCCGTAACTGGGCAGGGGGGTGAATTTGGTGGCCTGCATCAACTGCTGAAAATAATCGCGTTTCTGCTGCAGGAAACCCGCCAATGATAAATAGGCGTTTTTGTTTTTAAGGAATACTGCCAGTCCGGCCTGCGAAGGCGTATGGCAGCTGAAACAATTAAACTGGTGTACTTTCCTGAATTCGGCCATCAATGCAGGCGATGAAATGCAGTAGCCCAGTTTCCAGCCGGTACAATGGTATACTTTACCAAAAGAGAAACAAACAAAACTTCTTTCCAGTAAATCGGGGTAGCGCAATAGAGACTGGTGGGGAATATTATCAAAGATCAGGTGTTCGTACACTTCATCACTCAGGATAATGATATCGGTATCTTTCACCACTGCCCGCAGCTGCTGTATATCATATTCACTCAGCACTGCACCAGTAGGGTTATGGGGTGAATTCAGCATGATCATCCGGGTACGGGGAGTGATTTTCTGTTTCACCAGTTCCCAGTCAATTTTATAATCCGGAAACTTTAGATCAATTAATACCGGCACCGCGCCATTCACTATTATATTAGGAATATAGCTATCGTAAGCGGGTTCAAAAACAATCACTTCGTCGCCGGGTTGTAAAATAGTGGTCAGCGATG
>JANPGT010001058.1:0-2368 GCA_031424135.1 Chitinophagaceae bacterium | reverse complement strand
CAAAATCTTTGGCGTAAATAGACACGGGGTATTGTTCGCTGGCCCTGTATTGCGAATTGGTGCCCAGGTTACCCAGCACATAGTCAACATCGCCATCGTTATCGAAATCACCGGGTGCAATGGTATTCCACCAGCCCGTTTGATCAGCTACGCCGGACTGCCCGGTTGTATTGCTGAACACACCTTTGTTATTTTTAAAAAAGCTTACCGGCATCCATTCTCCCGCAAGGATAAGATCGGTCCAGCCATCATTGTCAAAGTCGGTAAACAGCGCATCGCACACAAGACCGATATGGTTAAGGTCTTTGGCAATGGCAGCAGTAACATCTGTAAAACGCGGCTGACCATTTTTTGAATCATTGCGGTAGATAAAACTGGATACCGGTTTGGGATAGCTCCAGGGCTCCACCCTGCCGGCAATAAAAAGATCCAGGTCGCCGTCTTTATCATAATCCGCGGCCCTTACACAAAATTTGCTGGTCAGATTTGCCGGCAGGGCCAGCGAGTCTGACCGGTAGTTGCCTTTACCATCGTTTACATATAGTTTATCTGTGTATGCCTGGCTGAGGGGCGCATTTTCATAACCGCCGCCGGCAATGTATAAATCAAGATCGTTATCACCATCGGCATCAAAAAGCAACAACCCGGTGTCTTCGGTTAATTTACGTTCCAGTGTTTCTACAGGCAGCAGGCTGCGTTGTATAAAAGTGTTGTCCGGTTGCTGCAGAAACAATTGGGCACTTTTATTAAAGGCGCCTCCGCACACAAGGTCATCCAGGCCATTGCCGTCAATATCGCCGGTTGCTAAAGCAGGTCCGTATTCAGAAAGTTTATGGGGCAGCAGTTTCTGGATATTGAAATCTATAAAATCTTTTTCCTCGTGTGTAAAATGCAGCTTTGTCCTTCCTGTGATTTCTGTAAAAACCGCGTTTGAAGCAAAACCGGCAGGGATATTTGTAGAAGGGGTGCCGGCATTTTTTATGTTAACCTTCAGCAACTGGTCTGCGGTAACATTGTACAAGGACTGCATTTTACCATTTTGCCAATGTATGATTACTGAATCAACGGAAGTATTTTTTCCGAGGCCAAAATGGGCAAGATCCTGTACCGAGGAAAGATAACCCCTGTAAGGCGTATTTTCCCAAAACTGCATTTTGCCGTGGTCATAATAAATACTGGTGCTGGCACCCAGCCCATTCCGGTTAAGGGTATCTCCTATAAATTGCAGCTGCAGGTAATGGGCGCTGTCTTTGTTTTTTTCTCTTGCAGTGTTCCTATAGAGAAAAGCGTTGTCGTTAATATTGTTTACCACGTAGTCAAGATCACCATCGTTGTCTAAATCCGCATATGCTGCTCCGTTGGAAAAAGAAGGAGTGCTGATACCCCATTTTTCTGATACATCTGTAAAACGCAGGTTGCCATTGTTCCGGTAGGCGTAGTTGGTTATTTTTACTTCGGGCACCTGGGCCAATATATCTTTTTTACCGGCTACCAGGAATGCCCTGTTTCTAAAGCCTATAAAATCATGATCAGTTACATCTTTCGGAAACCCATTGGTTATAATAATATCGCGGAAGCCATCATTGTCAAAGTCCGTTACCATAGGTGTCCAGCTCCAGTCTGTTTCGGCAATGCCAGACAGGAAGCCAATGTCGCTGAAGACCGGTGCTCCAATGGAATCATTTTGTAAAACCCTGGGTCCCTGGTTCAGCTGAATAGTGTTTCTAACATACTGGTACTGGTACCCGTATTGATCCATATTCATATATACCTGGTAGCTGTTGGGGGTCATCATCATTTTTTTCCGGTAGTTGTCCCTTGGGTTCATGTCCAGCTCTATAATATCCGGCAGGCCGTCGTTATTAATGTCGGCTATGTCCTGGCCCATGGCATTGGAGGCAGTATGTTTTAAATAGCTGCGCACCTGGTCAGTAAAACTTCCGTTGTGGTTATTGATGTAAAGAATGTTATTTGATAAAAAATCATTGGTTACATAAATATCTTTCCAGCCGTCATTGTTAATATCGCAGATGTTGACACCATGTCCATAGCCTTCTATGGTAATGCCTGCCTGCCGCGAAACGTCTGTAAATACAGGATGTTGAAGGACTGGGTTCCAGTCGTTCCGGAATAATTTATCGGTACTGGGGTTTTCGCCGTGTAGCTGAACGGGGCGGAATTTATTGGGGAAATCATCTTTCCGGATTTCATTTACCAGCAGGTACATATCCAGGTCGCCATCATTATCGTAGTCAAAAAAACTGGCCATGGTGCTGTGCGATGTGTCGCCGAGTCCGTACTCCCTGGCCATATTTTTAAAATGAGGGTTGCCGTCTTTATCATTGCCGGTATTGACATAGAGAATATT
>JANPGT010001057.1:0-5081 GCA_031424135.1 Chitinophagaceae bacterium | reverse complement strand
GTTACCAACCGGGTAGACGGCGTAAAACAAATCTATTTCCAGGACCCGGATGGGTATTGGATAGAAATTAACGACGCCAGAGAATAGTTCAAAGTTCCTAGTTTACAGTTTTTAGTTCTTTCGCTACCATGACAGCACGTGCTGTGCCGGGCGAAGAACTGGGAACTAAGAACTACAAACTAAGAACTATATTTGCGCCTCTAAAAGGGTTTACAACTATGAAGTTTTACAATATTATAATCAGGTACCGTTTGCTGATTGGTATCGCATTGGTAGTGCTGGGACTGGTGGTGAATTTCTGGGGCAATAGTTTCTGGGCGGCTTTCCCCGCCTATTTAATCGGCATCGTGCTCATCTTTGGCCATTTCTTTTTTGGCCCGCTGCGCCTGATACAGGAGTATATGGAAAGCGGCGATATGGACGGCGCAGAAAAAGTACTTAACTCCATCAAATTTCCGGGCCTTATGTACAAGCCCATCCGCTCAGTATATTTCACCCTCAAGGGCAATATCGCCATGATGAAGCAGGATTTTGACGGCGCAGAGAAAAATATGCAGAAAGGGCTGGATCTGGGTATGCCCATGAAAGAAGCAGAAGGCGCCAGCCTGCTGCAGATGGGAATGCTTTCCATGCAGAAAAACGATATCAGGAAAGCGGAAGGTTTTATCCGTTCTGCCATCCGCAAGGGCCTGCCCGATAAAGAAAATGAAGCTGCTGCTTACCTGCAGCTCTGTAGCATTATGATGACCAAAAGAGAGTTCCGCGCTGCCAAGGAATTCTTCAGGAAGGCCAAGGGACTTAAACCTACCACTCCACAGATTGTAGACCAGATTAAACAGGTAGAAAAATATATCAGCCGCATACCGGGGTAATAGTTCTTAGTTTGCAGTTCTTAGTGCCGGCATTCGGGATGCAGGATTTTTAGGCTGGCATCATGCAATACAGGAATTTTGCGCCAGTATACCAGCACTAATAAATATTTCGGTCAGACGGGGACGTCAGACCGTAATGCCATTGAGTCTATGCCTGCGTTTTATAAGCTATTCCGATTGGAGGAACTAAGAACTGCAAACTAAGAACTTTTCAGTCGAACTGTAAAACTGGTTTAACGCCAGGCCACTCCCCAAACACTTCATTTGTTTTCCTGTACCGGAAAGAGAAGATGCCTTCCAGTTGTTTGCGCACAAATAATCCATTTGCCATTTCGCCGAATATCCAGAAAGGATTTTTGTAGTGAACAATGTCAGTCATTTCAACACCTCCTTCAATAGATTTGAAATGGTGCTGGTGGTGCCACATGGCGTAAGGACCATAGCGTTGTTCATCTACAAAATATTCGCCTTCTTTTACATGGGTAATTTCAGTCATCCAGTACAGCGGTATGCCCAGCAGCGGACTTACCGTATATTCAATAATCTGTCCTGCGTAAATAGTATCGCCATGGTGTTTGGAGATGACATTAAAACGCAGGTCATCCGGCGTAATTTCCTTAAGGTTTTGTGGGTTGGAGAAGAAAGACCACACCGTTTTTAGATCTGCCGGTATTTGCTGGATGGTTTTAATGGAGTGAACTGCCATAGTAAGCGTTGGTTTATCCTTTAAACGGATAAAGCAAAGGAAGGTTCAGTTGCGCACAAAATACATACGCCTGTACTATGGTTTTGCCAGCATCAATCCCATTGAATTTTCCAATACGCGGGTGATGGTATTCCGGAGCCGGGGAAGGGTAAAAATGGTTTTCTCAATATATTCTACCACACCCAGTTTTAAGATGGAAGAGGTAACCGATATTTCCAGGTTACTTGAAAAAAAGATAACAGGCGACGTGGAGGACAATTTCTTCAGTTCCTTTAAAACATCATATCCATTGAAAGGGCCATCAAGATTGTAGTCTAGAATAATTAAGTCGGGACAATGATCCAGCTGTGCAAGAAAGTTTTCGCCTGTACTGAAAACGTGAATATCCTGGCTGATGTTCTCCAGCTGCTTTAATACAAGCGTCTGGTAAACGGGGTTATCTTCTACTACGAATATTTTAGGCTGTGCTTTTTGCATGGGGTTCATCTTGTGGTGGTGAGTTATCCAACAATGCTGCCAAATGCCAAACCATGGTAAAAGGCTGATTCTCAGTAATAACCGGTATCCCTGCCCACATTATTTTTCCCATTACAGGAATCGCTTATCTATTCGGGATAATTTACAAAGAAAAGTCAATTTTCAATTGCTGGATGCACTGCTGAATAATATCCGTTACTTTTTTCACTACAGGTGCCAGCCCATCAGTGTCCTTTTCATTTTTGCCATTACTTTCAATAAGGCGAATCTCGTCTTTAATAATGGTGATGCCCATAGAATCGATGGTTGATTTCAGTTTATGGGCTATTTTACCCACACGCGTCCATTCCTGTTTGCCCATGGCGTCTTGTAAATCAGCCAGGCCCGGCGGTACAGTTTCTATAAACAGGTGTACCATTTTTTTAATAAAAGACTCATCGCCTCCGGAGACAGTCCGTACCATGGTTAAATCATACAACGGGCCCTGGTGGGCATCGTTGGCTGGCCCTGCGGGGGGCGTTTCCTGCTGCTGGGGGTTGGAGGGGGCCGGTGTACCGGTGCCATCCAGGTTGGTCTTAATGCTGTTAAAAAGACCGTCTTCTGAGAATGGTTTTGATAAGTAGTCGTTCATGCCTGCTTTTTTATAGGTTTCACTATCACCCTTTAACGCATTTGCGGTAAGCGCTATAATAGGTATGTTTGCTTTTTTAGCATCTTTCAGCTGCCGTATACAACGGGTGGCGGTAATGCCATCCATTTCGGGCATTTGGATGTCCATCAATACAAGGTCGAAGTCATTTTCTTCCAGCGCCTGTACGGCTTTGCGGCCGTTTTCTGCCACAGTTACTTCAAACCCCCAGGACTGCATAATATGTTTTGCCAGGAACTGGTTCAGTTCAACGTCTTCTGCTACCAACACCCGCTTTTTGCCCAGTGCTGCGTAGTTAACGGTTTGCGGCAAACTGTTTTCCGGTGGCGTTTCGTGTTTTTTGTAAGGTAATATAAAACGAATGCAGGTGCCTTGGTTTACATCACTTTCTACCCACACTTCGCCACCCTGCATTTCTATGAGATTTTTGCAGATGGAAAGGCCCAGTCCGGTGCCACCGTATTTACGGGTAGTATCTGTATTGGCCTGCTCAAAAGGAGTAAAGAGGTGCTGCAGTTTATCGGCCGGTATGCCAATGCCGGTGTCTTCTATTATAAACTCCATGGCCATCCAGTCTTCCTTCTCAAACTTTATCTGCGTGGCAAGTGTAATGCTGCCGGCTTCTGTAAACTTTACTGCGTTGCTCAAAAAATTATTCAGGATCTGTACCAGCCGGTGCGGATCTCCTTTTACCTGCAGTTGAGCGGGTAACTGGTTTTGCTGCATTAGCTGTATGCCCTTTTCTTCGGCCTTGTAGCCGAAAGCCCGCACCACACTGTTTACTTTATCCGTCAGGTTGAACGGAATTTCTTCCAGCTGCATTTTTCCTGCTTCTATTTTTTCCAGGTCAAGAATGTCATTGATAACGGTGAGCAGGCTGGCCGCCGAGTCCTGTATAATGCCCAGGTAGTGCTGCTGTTCTTTGTCAAGGTTTGTTTTTGCCAGCAATGCCGCAATGCCCAGTATGCCATTCATGGGCGTTCTTATTTCGTGGCTCATATTGGCCAGGAAGGCTTTTTTTGCCGCCGCTGAATGCTCTGTTATTTTTTTAGCCTGCAGCAGTTCCTGCTCTGCCAGTATGCGTTGGGTTATATCCTGGGAGAAGCCAATCACATAAGGTTCCATGCCGGGTTCTTCTACCTTATAATTCTGGTACAGCAGGTAGATTTTTTTGCCAGCCTTGTTCAGCACGCTGAACACCCCCTGCGAGCGCCCGTTTTTATTAATCACGTCCAGGTAATTGCTCCTGAAGAGATCCTGCTGTTCTGCCGGTATAAAATGGTTGATGCTTTTGCCAATCATTTCTGCTTCTGTATACTGCAGGGCATGCAGTATCGCCGGGTTGGTGGTCAGTAGTTTTCCATCCAGCGCATGGGTGCAGATAAGTGCCTGGCTGTAGTTGAATAAATCCCGGTAACGCTTTTCGCTGCGCGATACCTGCTCTTCAATCTTTTTTCTTTCTGTGATGTTTACGCCATAGCCAATCACCATTTTTATAAGCCCCTGTTCATCGGGCACCGGGAACATTTTGCGCAGCAATATTTCCTTTCTGCCCCGGGCATCGGTCATTTCTTCTTCCCACTCCACCTGTTGTTTGGTATGCATCAGCTGTGTAAACAGGACTTTGCGCCGCGCTGCTACAGCCATATCTTTTCCGCGTTTAATGCAGTATTCTTCGTCTGTTTTGCCAATCAGCCAGCTGCGCATGGCGGGGTCTTTTACCGCCACCGGGTTAAGAAAAAGGTAACGGCCATCAATATCCAGCACGGCGATATCTGAAGGAATAAAATTCAGTATATCCTCATAAAAGCTGCGTTGCAATAACTGGAACTCCTGGTCGGTTGTCATTTTTTTCACTTATAGCAGGCTGTTATACAAAAGACGGATTTATCACCAGTTCCTTACTTTGTATCATCCGGTAAATGGTAGACTTGCCAATGTCAAGCAACCTGGCCACCAGCAGTACATCGCCTTTATTGGTATCCAGGTAATGCTGAATAATAAAATTGGTATGCTCACGAAGCGTCTTGCCGTTGGCAAAAATGTCAGTTACTTTGGCGGTGGTGTTAAGGGTAATGTTTTCAGGTTCAATCACGGGTCCATCGCTCATTACCACGGCCAGGTCTATCACCGATTTCAGTTCACGTACATTGCCCGGGAACCGGTAGTTCAATAATTTTTGTTGCGCTTCGGCAGAGAGGCTTTTCTTTTCCGTCTTGTTTTCTGCGCAGAAAGACTCAATAAAATGTTTGGCCAGTAACAGTATATCGCTGCTTCTTTCGCGCAGCGGCGGCAGGTTAACAGGCAGGCCATACAAACGGTAATACAAATCTTCGCGGAAGGTTTTTGCCTGCACTGCTTCCAGCAGGTTTTTGTG
>JANPGT010001056.1:0-1645 GCA_031424135.1 Chitinophagaceae bacterium | reverse complement strand
AGTCAGGGTAACGGGTGTACGGTATTGGTTTGGGCAAAATCACTGCGGGTGAAGGTTTATTTTGCCGGGTAAATCTTCACGTCAGCAAAATATCCTTCCGTTCCTGTTTCCACCCATAGCCCAATGGCCCCGGCAGCGCCGGGGCCATGTTTTAGATCATTTACAATCAAAGAGGGTTGGGTATTCTTGCCAGGAAAAAGTTTAGCCCGGGCGTCTTTCACTTCAATCCTGAGGGTAATCCATTTGTTCATCTGCATATCGGCATAAGATTCATAGCGCTCCGGTGATTCTTTGCGCAGGCGGTCAAATTTGTAATCGGGGTAGGAGTAGTATTGAATAGAATGATTTCTCCTTACCTGGTCATCTACTCCTGCATTCACGGGGCGTATGTAAATGCTTTCGTACTTTGTATTGTTTTCATTGATCCGGAAGGCAATACCAATAAAGCCCCTGGCAAAATCAGGCGCATTCTTCAGCAGGCGGCTCAATACCTTTACTTCTATTATTCCATTGGTAAACCGGGTTGATTTGAGCTTTACAAAAGTCGGTTCGTCAACTTCTTTAACAGTTGAATCCTTAATTGCTTTTATCACTTTTTTGCCCGCCAGCTTTTCCAGCGACATGAAAACATTGACAGGTTCAAGGTTTTCTTTATCAAAGCTGAGGGATTGCGCATGCAGCATATTTGTCAGCATTATAAGGGAGCAGGCCAGGGTTATGCAGCTATTTTTCACAACGGACGCTTTACATGTTTATTTTTCCAACGATGGGTCTATCACGCCCGCGTTGTATCTTTTGTCGAGTTTTTTGTATAATGCTGCCGGTTCAACGGTAACAAATACTTCAAGCGTTGGACCTACATACAGTTCAAGCAGGTGGCCACCCTTAACAGTGCCGTCTTTTGAAGCTACACTGATATGTGTATGTGCCACGGCCTTGCCATTGAATATAGCAATATTGCCGGTAAATGAAGCAATCTCTGACGTGTCAATCGGTATGACCTGGAACATTTTGTTTTCATAATTAAAGAAACCAAGTTTTCCGGAAAATACATCACCAATGGCGGTGTAGTGTGCACTTGTAACCTTGTAGTTTTGGGCAAATTCATTTAAGCCTGATCTTACTTCGTCTCCAGGAGAAAATACCAGCACATAGGTTTTGGTGGCGCCGCTGCTGCTCAGTAATTTCACTTTTATACCCGGCGCCTTGCCTGGTTCAACAGGCTGCAGGGTGGAGACAAACTCCTGGGCAATGGCAGCTAACCGGGTGCCTGCTACAAGTAGTATAAATAAGATAACCTGTTTCATGTGTTAGATGTTAATGCCTCATTTTGTGGGCATTGGTAATCAGTGTCTATTGATTCAGAAAGGGGGCCACGCTTGCCCACACCGCCGGGAAATTTTCCAGGAAAACACCGTGTGTACAATTGGGGATAATGCCTACCTGGCTATGCGGTAGCATTTGTGCCGTAGACACTACGCGCTGTGGCGGATTGGAAAGGTCCCTGTCGCCCGCCATTACCAGCACCTGGCACTGAATGGTTTTAAAAAAAGCGGCGTCCAGGGTAAGCTGGTTGTACATATTCCCCAGTAGCGTAAACATTTCCTGTAAGCGCTGCGGCTCAGGGTTCAGCATCAATTGTTGT
>JANPGT010001055.1:0-4924 GCA_031424135.1 Chitinophagaceae bacterium | reverse complement strand
CGACAGTGATCCGCCATCCAGAAAGATATAACTGGCACGGTAAGCCAGGTCCTGGCTAAATTCCAGCACTTTATAGGTAACAAAGCCTACCGAAAAAACATCGCCTTTTTTCTGCCTTAATAAACGCTTTTCAATCAGGCTGCTGTCTTTTCCCGAAGCAAGCTTCAGCAGGGTAGGTTTAAGGGCTGCATTGGCGGTAATGAACTGGTTGGCCTCAGCAACCGTGTTTATTTTTTGAAATTGTTCGGTAACAGTGGGCTGTGCAAAAATGGTAACGGAAAATAAAAGGCAAAGTGCCACAAGCGTAATTTTCATAATAGTATTCTTTTTTGTAATTGCTAAACATGTTGGGATGAAGGTACAATTTTTTGTATTATTGGCTTTCCGTTTAAAATGTGCGGTAGTTAATTAAAAGTCAATAAATGACGCTACCAAAAGGCGGATAGACTTTGCCCCATGCAATCATTCTACAGGCTTGGGCAAACAGGGTTGTTCACAGACTCCTTTCCGCCGAAGAATACGCACAGGCGTCTTATCAGAAAGTAGAAGCTGCAATGCGCGCCCAAACTGTAGCAAAATTTCTACATGAAGCGGCAAAAACAGCTTGTTTCAGCCAGGCACGGCCGGGACCAGTAAGGCTATTATATTCTTTGCGGCTGGGTTCGCAGCGTGTCTGTGCCGGCAGTTGACAACAGCTTGCATTTCAAATGCAACACAGGTATTGTTTTAATGCAGCATAACCAGCCACAGGTATTCCAGGAATGAATAAAGCACACTGCCTGCAAGCCATTTTACAGTGGCATTAACCAAAGCGGAATATGTTTTGTGTATTAAAAGGGTATATGTGCACAAAACAATCCATCAGGCGGCTGACTTATTTTATCAGTTTTATACTGGTGGCTGTTTATACCGGAAACGCGCAGGCGCCTACGCATACAGGTAAATTTGCCCCTGTGCTGAACGAAAATATCAATGGCTTTTATGAATACCTGCCCCGTAACTACGCGGCAGACGTAAATGCCCGCTACCCACTGCTGCTGTTTTTTCATGCAGCAGGAGAAAGTGGTACCGGCACCAATGTGGGAACCCTGGAGAAAATCACCACCTGGGGGCTTCCAAAATTGATCAAAACCGGCGATTTTCCTGATAGTTTTTATGCGGCCGGCCAATGGCATAAATTCATTGTTATTTCGCCGCAGGTTAAAGAAGGTGTCAATTGGACTGTTGTTGACAACCCGGCCATTGCAACTGCCGTAGATGCCGTTATTGAATATGCAAAATCAACCTATCGGGTGGATTCCACAAGGATTTACCTGTGCGGGATGAGCATGGGAGGCAGTGTTACCTGGTCTTATGCCGGCAGCAATCTTTCAGCTGCCAATAAACTGGCTGCTATTGTAGTAGCATGTGGCGCGGGCGATTTAACTTCTGCAGGTGCCAATACCATTGCCGCCTCTAATCTACCGGTGCTGGCTACCCATAACAAGGGAGATATGGTAGTAGGTTACGAACGAACTAACGGCAATGCCGCATTAATAAATGCCTATGTGCCCCGTATCAATCCTTCGCCCAGAGTGGTGAATTGGGAAGGTGGTGGCCATAATGTATGGTCGCGCACCTATGAGGACATTAAACCGGGCAATACCTCACAGGGTTTGCAGGGCAACCTCAGGGACACGCTGGGCGTAAATGTTTATGAGTGGATGCTGCAGTTCAGCCGCCTGGGCATTGTGTTGCCGGTGCGTTGGCAAAGTTTTGAAGTAACCGAAATAAATGCAACTGCGAGGCTCAGCTGGACGGTTAGCCAGCCCATCAATACAAAATCATATACGGTGGAAACCAGCAGTGATGGCAGCAATGGTTGGAGGGCACTGGGTGTTATAGCTGCACGGGACAGTGCCAGTACGCAGCAGCGGTACCAGTTTACAGACCAAACAGGCACGGCGCGCTATTACCGCATCCGTTTAACAGATAAGGATGGAACATTTAATTTTTCTTCTATAGTGCATTTTGTTCCTTCACGGCTGACTGCAGGGGTGAAGCTGTTTCCAAATCCATTTAAGGATAAACTGGTCATCCAGGCAAACGGTTTCACACAAAATACCGTGAATGTTCAGCTAGTAACTGCTTTTGGACAACTGGTAGTACAGAAAGCCTGTCCTGTAGCCAACAACAATGAAATTACAATTGATAACCTTGGTAGATTACCGCGTGGGATATATTACGCTGTAATTGAAAATACAACAGGCGGTGTTATGTCACGCGTGCGGATTGTAAAAGAACAGTAAACTGATGGGTTATTCTTTGGAATGTACTTATTGTTACTGGTTCAGGTCTGCGCCTTCAAAAGTATTTCCCTGGCTCATATCGCCTGTATCGAAGCCTTTTTTGAACCAGAACATTCTCTGAGCAGAGCTACCGTGGGTGAATGCATCCGGAACTACCTGGCCGGAGGATCTTTTTTGTAACCTGTCATCACCTATGGCATTGGCAGCATTCAGTGCTTCTTCTATATCTCCTTTGTCAAGAATATTTTTCTTTTTCTGTTCATAATGTGCCCATACACCTGCATAAAAATCTGCCTGTAATTCCAGCATTACAGAATAGCGGTTGGCATCTTTTTCATTGGCGCTGGCGCGGAGTTCATTTATTTTTTGGGCGGTGCCCAGCAGGTTCTGAACATGGTGTCCTACTTCGTGTGCAACTACATAGGCCATGGCAAAATCACCGGGTGCATTTAATTGCTGTTGCATTTCCTCGTAAAAAGAGAGATCAATATAAAGCTTATTATCACCCGGGCAATAGAAGGGGCCGGAGGCGGCACTCGCATTCCCGCAGGCTGAAGCTATTGCGTTTCGGAACAATACCAGGGTAGGGTTCTGGTATTGCGAACCATGCTGTTTAAACAAGTCGCCCCATATATCTTCCGTATCTGCCAGCACTACTTTCACAAACGAGGCACGCTGGTCATCAGCTTTCTGTTCTTCCGGGCTGAGGCTGGTATTTTGCTGTTGCGGATTAAGCTGGGGTAACTGCGAGGGGTCAACATCACCTCCCCCTAAAAAAGAATAAAGCAGGTAAATGATAACACCAATAATGCCGCCACCTGTGGCGATGCCTCCCCCGGAAAATCCGCGGCGGTCATCTACGTTCGAACTTTCTCTTCTGCCAAACCATTGCATAGTCTAAATTTTGATTACTTTATGAAAAATGCCGCACTAATGTTGTCAGACCACTACTGCAAATTGCCTGTGAAAAAGTAGTCCTGCCGCAGCTTACATGCAGGTAAAATATAAATATCGTGCCACCCGGCTGCTGCGGCAGAATGCCAGCCATGATTCTTTGTTGTGACGAAACAGGGAAACAAATTCCACATACCTGTTGAACCGATCAATAAACGATTGGCGGGAACAGCGGAAAATGCGGCAAGCAGCTCCTTTAGATAGAAGTGTTTTTGGGTTTATGGCAGGCAGGCATGTGAGCAGGACAAACGCCGGTAATTGTTAGCGCAAGGAATTTCCTGATGATAACACTTTTCAAAAAAGCCGGTGCAGGACTGGTTGTGCAGAAACGCACCGGCTTAACAGCAAAATGTATTTTTGAAAAAAGACAAGGGCGCGGATACTGCTTCTCACCGACATCTCAGCGTTAAGGAGCTTTTATGCGTATGCCGCAATAGTGATGCTACCGGCATTCAGTAAATGCACAGGCATGTGGGCGTCTTTTTATTAATCCTGAAAAGGGGGATATGGGAAGTGTGGATGTTGTAAAAATCAGTCAGGTTGAACTGATTTTTTGAGCCTTGCGTATTCACTGCCGGGTACAATGAGCAGTTGTAGTTATAATCTTTTGCCGCAGCGCCTGCGGGCATTTATTAAAGTATAACAGTGGTATTGTTGGTGAATTCCAATTCGTGTCCGGCAATGGCAAAAAGGAAATTTTGCAATGCATGCACAGAACTGATTTTATTGAAACTGGGTGTAGATACCAGGCGCAGGCTGCCATTATTAAATTCCCAGTCGAAATGTGAACTTCCTATTTTCAATATCCACTGGTCGCGCATAAAATGCCTGAAACCACATTTGCGCAATATATCATCATTAAGACCAATGGGCATGATGTCGGCACAATCCATTTCCTTTACAATTTCGGTCAATTGAGAGAAACTGTCGCGGCTGCGTGAGCTACCCATGGGTACCAGTTCGCGGTTTACTTCAATTTTGCTTTCGTAAATAACACTGTTGCTGAGTACCTGCTGTACGGTAATTACCTGTCCCTGGCTGCTGATAACTTTGTTACCAAAACGGAGTTCTTTTGTGTGGATCATTTCGTCTATTTTAAAGTGAAATACGTTGGGTTAAGCTGGTATTTCATGGAATAGACTGGAGATCGGGTAACTGTGAAGTGAGTGCAAGATAATAGGCGGGTTTGGAATATGCAATAGGGGTTAATTTATTTTCTGTTTTTTTTATACAACCCCTTTACAGTATCGTAATTGTACGAATGCAGCAGGCCTGGGTATACATATATAATATACGTTGTCTGCAGCTCATATTGTTGCTGTTGCATTACAGGAATGGTCAGGTGCAGCCTTTTTCAATAAGGTATACGAAGCTGATTTTCTGGTGCTGTCTTAGTTTGAATAACTAACAGTGAAATATTTCGTTAAAATCATTATAGTGGGTTGAAGCCATTTTACGTGCCCCGGTTATCCCAGGGGGAATTATATCATACGTATTTAAACCGTGGCACAATAAATCGCCTGGCGGCACTTGCTTTACTCCTTTTCGAATCGCAACATTTTCTGGCTTTGCACCAAACCGGACCACTGCCGATTTTCTCTGCGGTGGTTTTAGTGGGTCGTATTATATTTGCCGCGTCAGTTCGATGCTTATTTGTATTATACATTAAACAATATTCAATG
>JANPGT010001054.1:0-6831 GCA_031424135.1 Chitinophagaceae bacterium | reverse complement strand
ACAAATACAATCACGGGCGTATCGCGCATGCGGCAAACCTCCATCAGGCGGCGGGTCTGGGCCTCTACCCCGTTTACGCTGTCAATTACCAGTATAACGCTGTCAACCGCGGTAAGGGTGCGGTAGGTATCTTCAGCAAAGTCCTTGTGACCGGGCGTATCCAGCAGGTTGATGAGGGTATTATTGTATTCAAAGGTCATTACGCTGGTGGCCACGGAGATACCGCGCTGGCGTTCTATTTCCATAAAATCGCTGGTGGCATGCTTTTTAATCTTATTGCTCTTAACAGCGCCCGCCGTCTGTATGGCGCCGCCAAACAACAGCAGCTTTTCTGTAAGCGTTGTTTTACCCGCATCGGGGTGAGAAATAATGGCGAAAGTGCGGCGTTTGCTGATCTCGTTACTGTACTTCATAATCGGGCGCAAAGGTAGGGTTTGAGGGGCAATATTCAGCCCCGGATATCCAGGCCTTTCAGGTGGAATCAACCGGCAAACAAGTTGCCTGAAGTCTGGAACAGCATTTTCGTTAATCAGCCCGTTCCTATTCATCTTTCAATCAATATCTTCTATATTGCTGTTTTATTCCCTTCGCTGAACCTTATACCATGACACTGTCAAAAAAGATCTGCTCATTGACTGCTTTATTGTGTGTACTTACTACAGGTGCCTTATCACAAAGTCTTATGCACAGTTATGGTGCTACCATTTCGGTGATTTCCGGCTCAGGCATCACTTTAAGCCAAACCAGCGTCTGCTATTTCCCGCATTATACCTTTGCTGAAGCGGAGAATACTTCTTTCAGCGTGGGCTTACCGGTGGCGCTGGGCATTGGCATTTCCAACAACGCCTACGGAGATGCGGGCGTCGCGTTTGCCTACGATTTGCCCGCGGTTGTTGATTACAATGTCGGCTGTAAATCATCTGCCGATAACGAAGCAACTTTTGGTGGGTATTTGGGCTTAGGGTTTGGGTATTATAAAATAAATATTTCTAAAAGCGCCTATTCCAATTTCTCCGGTGCTACATACGGGCCATGGCAAGAGCAGGCATACGCTTCAGCTCAGTTAATGAAACATGGAGAAGGCATGGTATATCAGTAGGTCTTTTCTACAAGAAGGGGCTTTAAACGGCGAAATTAAACACCCTTGGCTTTAATGTTTTGCCTGACCTGTAATCAGCAACCTGCCAGCACTCATTTAGGCGTCATCAGCCGTTTCAACTTATCCTTATCCGCCTGCGACATCTTTTTGGGCTTTGTCCTTTTGGTAAAATTGTAGCTCAGCGTTAAGCGGAAATTCCTGGTGCGGGTACTGTTATAGCTCTCCAGGTTAAAATTGGTGCCATAAATAAATGTCCTGTTCTTTTGCTGAAAAACAGGGTCAATAGCATTCAGGGTGACTGCAAATTTCTTATTGAAGAATTTTTTCTGAACAGCAATGTTCATGCTCACATTGCTGTTCACCGTTCCCTGTGGATTGGCAAAACGGTTAAACGTAAAACTGCCATTGAAATTGAGTCTGTCAGACGGCGTGTAGTTAGCGTTAAAATTAGATGTAATGGTACCGCCATTACGGTATTTATTGGCAGTACGGTCAAAAAGACTATACTGGTTATAGCTATAAGAAGCGCTGAAATTCACCCTTACCTTTTTTGAAATGGTATACCCGCTCCAGGTACTGGCTTCATATTCTTTGCGGCTGCTGATATTGGCCCAGGTCACCTGCGTTTTTCCATCGGGCAAAAGGGTTCTTACCTGTTGGTAAATAGCGGTAACCAGGTTGTGTCCCATACCAAAATTCACGTAAAACTTATCCGTGGTTTTACCTATCACAAGATCAAAATTGTTTGACAAAGACGCTTCCAGCCCCGGATTTCCAAACCGCAGCGTATATGGATCGCCGTAATCAATGGTGGGATTAAGCTCTCCAATTCCCGGCCTGCGTATACTGCGGCGGTAAGAAAAAGTAAGGTTGAGTTTATCCTTCCATGTTTTGTTCACATTCGCAAACGGTAACCATGTCCAGTAACTGTTGCTGGTATCATTTGTTTTGGTGAGATCAAAAGCATTGGCCGTTTTTTCTACCGATGTGCCGGCGGTAAACGACAGGCCTTCTGCTATAATTTGTTTTACAGAAGCCCGGTAATTGGTAATGGATTGCTGAAAAACAAAATCATTGCTCAGCAAATCATTTGGCACATACATACCGGTTGTTTTTTGCAGGAAGGCCGTATTGACCAGGATATGGTTGTGGTTGGTATTGTAAAAAGAACCCAGGGAAAAAAATGTCTTATTGCCGGGCAGCGGCTTATCGTAATTAAGCCTTATGTTAAAACCCTTATTATAACTGGTGTTCAATTGCTGTTGCGTAGAGTCAATACCGTTAAAACTGAAATCGGGGTTCAGGAACTGCTGGAAAAAATACCGGTCGTTCTGGTTATAACCGTAATAATACCCGGTTATCACGCGGAACACTTCTCCCGCCTGCCGGCCACGATGGGTATAGGTAAAATTAATATCTGGATTCAGGTTTTCTCCCTGGCTGCGGGTACTGCGGTTGCTGAGCAGGTAAATGGAATGAAACTGATCGCTGTTCATGTATTGCCGTTCATTCTGGTCGCGGAAAATATTTTGGTTGAACAGCAGCACCAGGTTCAATGCGTTTTTTTTGTCCGGGTCATAGTCAAGATTAACCCGCGCATTGGGCCGCGTGCTTTTATTGCGGTTGGCAGAAGTGGTATTAAAATAATTCACAGAATCGGCATACAAATTCTGCCGGTTAGAATAACCGTTACCGGTAAACAGGTTATACCCAAAGCCGGTATTTACATTCAGCGCCAGTTTGTTTTTCCGGTAACTGAAATTAGCATTGGCACTTGCTTCTCCCCTGCTGCCCCCGGTAATGGAAATACGTCCACCCATGCCTACCTTTCCTTTACGGGTAACAATATTAATCACCCCACCCTGTTCATTGGCATACTGCGGCGGGGGATTGGTAAGTACTTCTATTTTTTCGATGGAACTGCCGGGCAAAGATTCCAGCAGGTCCTGCAGCTGCTGTATATTCAGTTCTACCGGTTTGTCATCAATCAGAATCTTGGGTTCCTTGCCCCGCAGCAGCACTTTGCCATTGGGGTCTGTAGTTACCAGCGGCACACTTTTTAAAATATCACTGGCATTGGAACCGGCACTTAGTGCAGACTCGGCCGCGTTGAAGGTAATATTGCCGTCCTTGCTCTGCACCAGGGGCTTCTCTGCATATACCACCACTTCTTCCAGTTCTTTGGCGGCAGCAAGTTTCAGCACGATATCGTTCATATTAAAATCATACCGTTCTGCCCGAAAGTGAATACTGTCAATGGTCATGGGTTTATAGCCCATGGAAGAAATCTTCAGCTGGTACCAGCCAAACACAATATTTTCCAGTTGAAAATTACCATCTTTATCGGTAGTGACAGATTTGCCGGAAAGACTGTCCTGGTAAGGAACCAGCGAAACAGTGGCGGCGGCAATGGCCTTGGTTTTTTCATCCTGCAGGTTGCCGGTAATAATGCCGGGACTTTTTGCCTGCGGCCATGCACGTAAACCTGTTAAAAAAACAGCCGTAAAAATAAAAAATAAAGTAGTGCTTTTCACAATGGTGCTGATATGCCCAAATATAAATCAACGGATGTTTTCAGGGCGGGCAAACGCATTAAAATGATTTAAAGGGTATACAAAAAGAAACAAAATGCGCAGGAACAGCGCTCAGTAAGCTGTAGTAACCGGCAGTGACGGGCGATTTGCAGATTTACCGGTCCTGCTGTTCATGGCAGTAAGGTATTTCATATATTGTAGACATAAATGACAGCCATGAAAAAATTCCTCCCCCTGCTATTAATTTTTATTGCTATGACAAGCTTTGTAAATGCACAAAATGCCACTGGTAAGCTGCTGCGTCATACCGTATTGTTTAAATTTAAGGACGGTACCGCAGCGGCAGACATCAAAAAAGTAGAAGATGCTTTCCGGGCACTGCCATCAAAAATAAAAGAGATCAAGTCGCTGGAATGGGGCACCAACAACAGTCCGGAAAACCTGAACCAGGGTTTCACCCATTGCTTCTTTTTAACCTTCAGCAGCGAAGCCGACAGGGCTGCTTACCTGCCGCACCCTGCCCATAAAGAATTTGGCAAAATACTGGGGCCCTACCTTGATAAGGTGCTGGTGATTGATTTCTGGGCGGAGAAATAACCGGCACAATACCGGTTAGCAGATGCGCGGTGGGGCACATAAAAGACCATTTCGCAGCTAATACTTTTTACAATGAAAGACGCGCTCCTGTATACTATCAACCCAAGACCAGTATTGCAGGGGTTTGCCCTAAAATACCATGTGTACCGTTTTGTTTTTGAGAAAAACAGTATCCTCCCTCCAAAATTCCATGCTCCACGGCCTGAACATTGTATTACTTTCTATGTAAAAGATCCACAAAAATTCAGCTATTGGGGAACAGATGAAATTATTACCTATCCCAAATGCGTTATCAATGGCATCTACAATATTCCTTTAAATCGCTATGGCGGCCATGATTTTCTGGCTATTAAATGTGTGCTGCAACCAACTGCATTGTACCATCTGCTTAAAACTCCGGTGAACAGTCTCACCAATACATTCCTGAATGCGGAGGATGTTTGGGGAAAACGCATAGCTGCAATCAGTGACCAGCTTAACAGCTGCGACAGTCTTCAAAAAATGATTTCAATCATAGAATCTTTTTTTGAAGATTTACTCAAAACAACTAAAAAATCCATCCATCCAATAGATGCGGTGTGCAGTTATATGTTACAGCAGGACCTGCCGGTTTCACAGGAAAGGCTTGCCGGCCAGTCCTGTTTGAGTGTGCGGCATTTTATTAGAAAATTTGAAGACCGTATTGGAATCAGCCCAAAAATGTTCAGCCGTATTATCCGCTTCGACAAAGCCTATCGCCTGAAAAATAGTCACCCGCATTTGGACTGGTTGTATATCGCTCTCGCGACAGGACACTACGATTATCAGCACCTGGTAAAAGAATACAGGACATTTACCAGCCTTAGCCCTGCTGCTTTTTATGACAAAGAAAAAAAATCACCCGAGCGGAGTTTCGGTTTACACGAAAGTTAAAACTCGTCACTTTTTTACCACTATCGCATAGCAGCCGGATCTTAATTTTGTTTCCTATAAATATTTATTCACTAAAAATAAATTATATGAAGCGCCAGTCATTTCTTTCTGCGGGTATTGGGGGTATTGTAGCGATGACTTTACCTCACGCTGCTGCAGGAACACCTGCCGGGAATAAAGAACCGCTGCAACCCTTTTATATTCCGCCCGTAGCGCCGCTCTTTTATGGCCCCGGCAATACAGACATCCGCACAATCATTCATTCAAAGCAGACAAATCACCAATTTTCAAACGTTGAAGTTGCCGTTGCACCCAAACAAATGGGGCCATCACCGCATATTCACAAAGACCTGGATGAATTAATGTACGTACTTGAAGGCACGGCTACCGTGATGATTGGAAAAGAAGTGTATGAGGTCAAAGCAGGGGGTTGGAATTTTCGGCCCAGGGGCATCCCGCACGCATTCTGGAACGCTGCCAGCACCCCGCTAAGATTCATAGACTGCTTCTTTAATCAGCCATTTGAAAACTATCTGGAAGAGCTGTTTCATAAAATCATCCCGGATATGGTGACGAAAAGATTAACCCCCTCTGCCCCGGAAATTGCAGACAGGATTGCGGCCATTGATAAGACTTTTGGTGTTACCTGGTTTCACGAACAGCGCCAGGCTATCATTGAAAAATACGGCCTGAAAAACTAATGCTGAAATAATCATCAGTCACAGCTCATACATTGGCTACCCTGAAAGGCTTTACCTCAATCGTTTTCCAAACGCCGGATACAATATAGGGTTCATGGCTGTACCAGTGGTTGAAATCTTCTTCCGTTTCAAATTGCACAATCATTACAGAGCCTTCCATCTGGCCGGCTTCATTTAACATAGCGCCGCCCATTATATACTGGTTATTGGCTTTCAATGCAGTGGCCCCGGCAAGGTGATTGGGACGGGCTTCCATTCGGCGCTGCAGGGCGTCGGCGTCGTTACCATCGCGGGCGATTATTACATATTGTCTCATAAAAATAGTTCTTGGTTTATAGTTTTTAGTTCATAGTTCTTTTATCCGGGATTACTGCATAGAAGTAATTTACAATAGTGCACAGTTACGGTTTTTCCCTGACAACTTTTGTCTTACAGCCTGTTACAGGCAAAGCTCAAAGCTGCACAGAAGAACCAGGAACTATACACCAAGAACTATAAACTGATCAAAGATTCCACCAATACGTCCATTTCAGCACAAAAGCCCGGTTGCGCACAGCCAATGGTGCCGGGTAATAGTTGTCTGTATACACCAAAAACACATCTGATGCGGGCTTATAACGCCATTGCACACGTGCATTCAGGTTCATATTTTTCAGCTGTTCATTGTATTGCAGGAAAGCGGTAATAAAAAATTTATTGGTTAAAGTGGCATCAATGCGCGGTCCTATCAGCCAGAAATGGGTATTGCCCCACTGCGCAGGCAGACGCAGTGCGTTATAGCTGGCGCTCATTACAATACTAACATAGGGCTGAAAACGGTAGCCAATATCAGTGGACAGGCTGAGTTTGTTACCATTGGCATAATAACCACCATATCTGCCGCTGAAGGTATAGGTTAACAACTGCTGCGGACGGGATACGATGTCTATGGCGCCGGTTTGCCAGTGATGGGTGCTGCCGGTTTGCAAAGAATCTTTTCCTGAATTGG
>JANPGT010001053.1:0-23678 GCA_031424135.1 Chitinophagaceae bacterium | reverse complement strand
CGCCACAATAAATACTGTCTGCAGTGGTATAGTTTTTAGCCTGGTAATAGGCCTGGCCCAGGTTGTACAAATCTGTATTGGAAGGATTTTTCTTCAGGCTAAACAGTTGCTTTAAGAAACCGGCTTCCGCATCGCGGCGACCAATTTTTTTGGCCAAAGCGGCTGCTTTCGAGAGCAGGTCCAGCTTTCCGTCTGCAGAAGTATCTGCCGCCACTGCCTGCTGGTAAGATGCTAACGCATCTCCCTGCGTTTCTGGAAATTTCGCCAGCAATTCTGCCCTGTAAGAATAGTCCATTGGCACAAACCCTTCCGGCTTTTGTTTACCAAAATAATCATCCATATATTTTTTGGCATTAACAGAATCATTCTGGTCGCCATAAGAATACGCAATTAATTTATAGTAACGGGGATCAGCATTGGCACCTTCGGACGCTATTTTTGCCTGCGATTTGGCAATGGCATCAGCAAAGCTTTTTGCCGCATATAAGTTACCAATCTTGTCATATTCATCGCTTGGTTTGGGATCTGTTACAGTCAGGTATTTATCAAAGTACCCGATAGACTTTGGCACATCACCATGAAAATAATAATAGTAATATAACTCGTAGTAAGCAGGTGCATAGCTGGGGTCCAGTTCAATGGCCTTTTCAAAAGAGGGAATAAACTGCTCTTTATTGTTCTGGGTAAGATAGATTTTACCGATTTTGTACTGCGCCTCAGCCAATTTGGGGTCAAGGCCAAGCGCCTTCTGGTAAGAAGTAACGGCAGCACCGCCATCTACCAGTTTACGGTAAGCATCCCCCATTATTGTATAGGTAGCTGCATTCTTAAAATTCTTAATCTGTGTGGCCAGGTTCAACTTTTCAATACCGTAGTTGGGATCACCGGCTTTTGTATTTACATCCGCATTGGCCTGCCCTATTGCATTAAGGACATCTATGTCTTTTGCCTTGCTTAAACTGATAGCTGTTTCAAAACGCTGGCGGGCATCGTTGGTTTTGCCTTCCAGCAATTCTATATGTCCTACCCCTGCCAGTATCAGCGGCGCACTGCCATTGGTAGACACAGCTTTCTGGTAAAGGTCTTTTGCTCCCTGCTGGTTTTTATTGGCAAGCATTGTCTGACCCAGCCAGTACACAGCATTGATGTCATTGGGATTAGCCGCCAACACCTTCTCAAATTGATCCTGGGCGCTTTTAAAACGCTGGTAGTAGAGGAACTTTTTACCCTGATCAACACTTTGGGCCAACAAAGCACCGGCGCTTACCGCTACTGCTATCAGGCTGAATGTAATTTTCTTCATTGTCGATACCTTTTGTTTTAGTTGTGTGCTTGTAAATGTATTAAAATAACCAATCCGCCAATTCATTAAAGAAATTTAATTCTTTAATTGATTTTAGTAGATCTTACCTCAAAATGCATCCTTGCAGGATAGAGATAAGCCCGCTTAAAAATCAACTGGCCTCTTTCATAGATGAGGAAATTGGAGAAACCGCTGCCAAGGCCATCATAATTTTCCTTTAAAATATAATACAAACCACGTACCATCGGGTAGCGGCGGGTAGCAATATTGTACTGGTAAGGCTGGGTGTACACCACCGGGTTGCAGGATGCACACTCTATGCCAGCTATTTTAACTTTTCTTAAGAAACTATCCTGGGCAGTATCTTCCTTGTTGCCAATCCAGCTAACACCCACCAGGCCAATGGCATCGGTGTTATTTCCTATATAATCTATTACACCCTGGCTGCTGGTAGCGGCCATCACGTTTTTACCCAGTTGCTGCCCGCTGGCCAGGCTGTCCGTTACGTACCGCACAGTACTGGTAGAAGACAATCCGTCCAGCACCACTTTATACGGATACCCGCTGGTGCCCTTTACCATAGAACGCAGGTCGTTCATATCAAACAGCGAATCTTTGGCAGCGCTGTTTACCAGCACGGCAATGGCATCAAATGCAAGCTTTCCGTACTGGGGCACGTAGCCCAGGCGGGCCTTCATCAACCCCTCTTCATCCCTGCTCAACGGCCGCGTAATAATCACCATGCGGATACTATCGTTGTTCAGGTCTTTGATGCACTCCGCCTCCGGTTTATAATGGGTAATAATTTTCGCAGTGGGCCAGGAAGCTTCAAATACTTTTACTTCTTCATCTATCACGGGTTTAAAAGATTCGTCTGCACTTATATGAATGGTACCACTGGTATTGGTTTCATCCGCTTTGGTAGAAGTCTTGTTTTTGCAGGCGCCTGTACACAATAAAAAAACGGCTGCAATAAAAATGGTTAAGTTGCTGACAATGGCCTGTCGTCGGGTACTCATTCTGAAAAATAGTTTTTTTTGTAGCCACGGTACATCCTGAATCCACCATAAATAATACAAAGTCCTACAAAAGCATAACGGAAAGCCGGCTCTATATTAAATTGAATATTGAACCTGTCTGCAACTGCAAAGAACAATCCAAACCCCACAATCATGCCACCCATACCATAATCCAGCAGGGACCTTCTCAGTATATAATTCTTCGCTTTTCTTTCTGTAGGATCAATATTCATTGGTAACTGCATTTAGCCTGTGGCAAGTTAAGGAAATTTAGTTTTCACCCATGTCAAATATTACGGGTATGGTGTAGTAAACAGCAACGGTTACACCCTGTTGCGAGCCTGGCTTCCACCTGGGCATTTTGGTCATCACCCGCAGAATTTCCTTTCTCAATACAGGGTCTGTCTGGGCAAGAAATGCAACATCAGACAACAGGCCGTCCCTGTTCACTACAAATTTCAGCGGCACACGCACTTTTTGCCCTGGTTGCAGCGCATCTTCTGGTACCTGCAGGTTTTTGCCCAAAAAACGCAACAGGGCCGTAATACCGCCGGGGTATTCGGGCATTATTTCCGCATTCTCCAGTACGGCCGGTGCTTCCACTTTCTCAGGGCTGGTTACAGTGGCGGTTCCGGCTGCCGGCCTGTCTGAAACGGTTTGGTTGTCTGAACCTGTAGCGGGACCATCGGTACTTACATCGCTGATCACTTTGTTGTCCAGGTCTGCTACCGCATGGGTGCTGGTATCAGTTACCTCGTTATCGGGTACAATCCGGGGTGGGTCATTGGTAATGGTGGCTACCTGCGGTGACTTTTTTTGCAGCGGCGGCGGTTCATTGGGCGGCATTTCTATTTTTTTGAGATCGGTTTCGGGCACAAAAATTTCCCGAACAATTGACCGTGCGTAATTTTTTGTATGCTGTTGCCAGTAATACAACGCCGACAGCGAAATTACCAGGGTGAAAATAATAGAGATGGCCAGGTACAGCCGCCGGTTGTATTCTTTCCGTAATGGGTAAGCGCCGTATTGTTTGTTCCGGTTTTCAAAAATAATGTCCAGGAGATCGCTCTGCAAAATATTTTCTGCGTTCATGGTTACTTGTTTTTGATAGATGATAACTGTCAAAAACCGGCGCTGGTTTGATATGAGATGCCAGTGCCGCACATATCCATAAAGCGGGGAAGAATTTTGGACGCAGATGCGCAGATTAACTTATCCTTAAGGTGTAGAAGGGCATTTTCCGCAGTGGGTAAGAATGCTAAGCACGGAAAATTGGTTGTTCCATTTTGTATGCTGATAGAATAGCGGGAGTGACCGGCAACATGAACTTTTGCCGCGAAAAAATCTGCTCGTCTGCTGGCTAGTTTACTCCGCATTTTGCAGCAGCACCGCCGCTACCATACCCGCAGTTTCTGTACGCAGGCGGGTTGCCCCCAACGCCACCGGTAAAAAGCCTTTTTGCAGCGCCTCCGCAATTTCGGCAGGGCTAAAATCACCTTCGGGGCCAATCAGTACCAGTTGACTGGCAGTGGTATCAATAAGTCCGGCCGCCAGTGATTGCTTTTCTTCTTCTATGCAGTGGGCAATAAATTTTTGCTGAAAACCGGGTTTGTCAGTGACCGCATCAAATTTCATGGGTGCATGCAATACGGGCAACCAGGTCTGCCGGCTCTGCAACAGGGCACTTACCAGCACATTCTTCATCCTGTCTGCCCTGAAATGCTGCTTTTCGGTGCGGGCGCACAGCAGGGGAAATATTTCAGTAATACCAATCTCTGTAGCTTTTTCCAGGAACCATTCAAACCGCACCGGGTTTTTTACCAGCGAAATGCCGATAGCGGTTGTACGGGCAGGCGCCGGCAGCTGCGCTGTACCAGTAATGGTTAACCGGCATTTTTTCTTGTGCGGATCTGCGATGACCGCCGTCAGCAGGAGCCCCCTGCCGTCTGTGAGGTGCAATGGCTCGCCGGCTTCCATGCGCAGCACGCTCACCACATGACGCGAATTGTCTTCGTCCAGCACCACGGCACCGTTTTCCGGCGCAATCAATTCTTTATAGAAAAAAGGAAGCTGCATGGCAGGAAGGCGAAATTAAAAAGTCAAAATTCAAAAAGCGTTCGCTGCTGTTTTTGACTTTTGACTTTTTAATTTTTGTTTGTTTTATAGTTTCTAAAACGGTGTATCATCATCATCCATCGGCAGGTCGTTCATCTTGCTGCCGGCCTGTACATATAGTTTTGCACCGCCTGCACCTGCGCCATCTTCCGGTGGTATTTTTTTCCAGGGACTGCCGCCGCCGCCAAATCCGGGAGGATTACCGCCTTCATCTTCTTCAATAAATTTTTGGATATGCAGCAGGCCACGCAGTTTAATATTTTCCAGGCTACCGTTACGGTGCTTGGCGATACGCACATGGGTTTCGCCTTTATTGCTCTCTCCCATTTCGTTCTGGTTAATATCATAATACTCCGGCCGGTAAAGGAACATTACCATATCCGCATCCTGCTCAATGGCGCCCGATTCGCGCAAATCGCTCAGCTGGGGTATCTTATTACCTTCTTTTCTTGATTCCACCGCACGGCTTAACTGGCTGAGTGCAATAATGGGCACCTGCAGTTCTTTGGCAAGTCCCTTCAGGTTGCGCGAAATATTGCTGATCTCCTGCTCACGGTTGGTATTGCTGCCGGTAGCACCGCTCATCAGCTGCAGGTAGTCGATGATGATCAGACCAACATTGTGTTTGTTTTTCAGCCGGCGGCATTTGGCACGCAGTTCAAAAATATTCAGGGCCGCGGTATCGTCAATAAAAATAGGGGCAGTAGAAAGGCGTTGTATACCTTTTGCATACAGCTGTTTCATTTCATGCTCTTCCAGTTTGCCACGGGCAATTTTCTCCAGCCATATCTCGCTCTCTGCAGACAGTATACGCTGTACCAGCTGGCTGGCGCTCATCTCAAGGCTGAAAAAGGCCACACCCGTAGGCTTGGTGGGGTGCAGGGCCGCACTGCGGGCAAGGTTAAGCGCAAAAGCCGTTTTACCTACCGAAGGACGTGCTGCAAGAATGATTAAGTCTGTTGGCTGCCATCCGTAAGTAACTTTGTCCAGTGTAGGAAAACCAGTAGGCACCCCGGTAATGTCTTCGTTTTTATGGCGCATGTCTTCAATACGCGCCACTGTTTTTACCAGAATATCGTCAATTTTGTCGAAGTTTTTACGCAGGTGATTATTGGTAATTTCATAGAGTTTGCCTTCTGCTTCGTCCAGCAGGTCAAACACGTCTGTAGAATCTTCGTAAGAATCGTTGATGATTTCACCGCTGATGCGTATCAGTTCGCGCTGGATGAATTTCTGCAGCACAATACGGGCATGGGCCTCAATATTGGCGCTGGATACCACGGCATTGGTTAACCGGGTTACAAAATAGGGACCACCCACCGCTTCCAGGTCTTCCTTACTTTTCAGCTCTTCTACCACCGTTAATATATCTATGGGCTGATTCTTTTGCTGCAGGCCCTGCATCACTTTAAATATCCGTTGGTGGGCATCTATATAAAAACACTCGGGCTTTAAAATCTCTGCCACCACGTCAAACGCACTTTTTTCCAGCATAATGGCACCCAGCACGGCTTCTTCCAGGTCTTTGGCCTGGGGCGGCACTTTGCCGTATACCATGGTGCTTAAATCAATCGAACTCTTGCGCCGGCCTTTAGCGCGGTCTTTATTAAGGTTAGTTAAATCCATGTTTTTTCAAGGCAGAAAAAAGGTTATAGCAATGCTTTTGAATCAGGCGGTAGTTTTTCTTTGGTTGGCCCCGGGGCGATATCAGATTTCAAGGTCAAATCAGGATAATTCCGGCAACTGCAGACCCCCTGTTACATCCGCAGCGGTTGCCCGCTACCATGTTAAGGAATTGTTACCCGAATTCAGGACGGCGAATATAGACTGCATTCATTCTGAAAAAAAACAAAATGTTCTTGAATATTTATTGCCACGCAATCCACAGGTAATCCACTGTATAACTGGCTTATCCACATATTTTACTACGCTTACCCACAATTTAAAAAAATTCGGCACCCTTTCCCAATCTATATTCACACACCCGGTGCATAAGAAAATACCGGTAAAAATTTGGTTGCAATACCCGACTGCTAAGATGCAGCAGCAACGCCATTTTACCGGGTTTTTAGTTTTTTTTTGGCGTGGAACCAGCCATAATGCGGCTATTTTACATCGTTGCGTCGCACACTTGTACGCCAGTAAAGGGTTTCAGCCAGCGCCTGCCCTGCAATGCCCGTGGCTACTAGTGAAAACCCTTAGCAATTGTAAAAAACTACTCTGTTTGTTGTATTGCAGGTTAAAAAAATAGTCGGAATTTCAGGGAAGCTGTTTGCCATTAGCTGTTAGCTGTTAGTGCCTTTGTGCAACCGCTTTATCAGGAAGTACTAACAGCTAACAGTTTATAGCTAACCGCTAAAACCCCCTTGCCATGGCCTACAATATCAATTTCATTACCGGTCTGCCGGTTACCCTGCCCCGGGTTGCCGGTAACAGGAAAAAAGAAGTAGCACCCCTGCGCAATGGAAAGGGCTTTATCATTGACTACTTCCACCACAGTGTTGTAATGAATAAAATAAGGAAGTTTGCTTTTTTCAGTGCCTCCAATATCAGCGGAAAAGAATGGAAGAATATGGACCGAAAGGGCAGTTTCAAAAAAGATACCAAAGCCATTGCAGCTGACCACCAGTATGGCAACGAACTCTATAATGCTATTAAGGCAAACGGCTTCCGCCCCAATGACTTTGAACAGGGGCACCTTACCTCTTTCCAGGAAGTGATCTGGGGCAAAACACCCGAAGAAAGAAAAAAAGCAGCAGACGATACCTTCTATTTCACCAACTGTGTGCCACAGCATGAGCGCGTCAACTCCGGACTGTGGCGTAGCCTGGAGCAATACGTGCTGAAAACCCAAACCATCCATCATGGCCTTAAAGTAAGCGTTATTACAGGCCCCCTGCTGGCCGACAACGACCCCTTCTACATAGAAAAAATAAACGGGCAGCTGGTAAGAATTCCCTGCGTATTCTGGAAAGTGGTGTACTATCCCAATCAAAAAGGCCTGAATGCAGTAGGGTTTATGATGAGCCATACCAAACTGCTGCTGCAGGATGGCACCATCACATTTAAAAAGGAATCTGTGAGAGCAGCTGATACGGCAGCACCCGCCGATACCTTTTTCAACGACTTTCATTACGATTCCGTCTACCAGGTAAGGGTAGAATTTATACAGGAGAAAACAGGGCTTAAATTTATGCTGAACAGGGTACACCTGCCCTTTCAGACCACCGAGCGGCAGGATCTTCTTTACAAAAGAATTGAGGTGCCTGCCAGAACCGGATCACCTGATGCAACCAGGGAAGGCGAACAAACGCTGGACTATACACTGGAAGGCATCACCTTATAACAATTGCAACAACGCTACCTTTAAACAGCTGCTATGGCCATCACTGCTGTACCCACATCGTTGTATTGCCAATGGCAGTTAAGCAACCTACCTTCACCCCGCCAATCAAATACCATTCACCATTAAACCTCCTTTTATGCCTACCAGTATTCCCGCCTTTCATGTTTCGGGCCTGTCCAAAGCAAAGGGCAAGGGCGATGTGTTTATCGCCAGCCGCGTAGACGCAGGTGCCGCCGGTATTTTTCACATTGAAATCAATGTACGCTTTGACCCCGCAGCAGACGAATACCCCACAGGAACACTCTTCATCAAAACAGACATGAGCGACAGTGTCAAAGGCAGCTTTACCGCCTCCACCATTGAACTCATCAATTCTTATGGTAAACACAATCCCACTATCTACCTCACTGGCCAGTGCAAATCAGATACGCTTACAAGGGCTCCTTTGCATGGCTGCCGGTATTGGGTAATGATAGCCAACAATACCAAAGACGGAAATGGTACGCCGGACACTGTTGGCTTTTGCATTCACGACCGAAATGGCAACCAGATGGCTTATGGCAACGGACCATTAAAAGGAAATATTGATGTGGCCCCCAATTAGACCCGTTTATGAAAAGAGGTGACACCTTTCGATTGCTTAGCCGGCGAAAACTGTCACCTCTTTTCTGCCCTGTTAGTGTTTTCACCAACAGTTTTCTCCGAAACCGGAAATACGCTATTTCACCGCCTCCCCGGGCAGCAGTATCCAGTCTTTGGCAAAGGGCTTCAGCATGGCTTTTGCCGCCACAGGGCCCCAACTACCGGGTTCGTAGAACCGCAGTTGTTTGGAAGGATGCTTTTTCCAGGCATTGATCACCGGCATCACCACCTTCCAGGCAGCTTCCACCTGGTCTGCACGCATAAACAAAGTAGCATCTCCTTCCAGCACATCCAGCAGCAGGGTTTCATAAGCTTCGGGAATATCCTGGGTATAGGCATCTTTGTACATAAAATCCATCTCAACAGGGGTTAGCTTCATCTGAAGTCCGGGTATTTTGCTTTCAAACAATAAACTGATTTCAGCCTCGGGCTGTATACTGATGATCAGCCGGTTGGGCACCGTATCATCCTTAAATATTTTATAGGGAGAATCTTTAAACTGTATCACTATTACCGAGGCCTGGCGCTGCAGCGCTTTACCGGTACGAAGAAAAAAAGGAACACCTTTCCAGCGCGGGTTATTGATAAACATCCGCGCTGCCACATAGGTTTCCGTAACAGAAGCCGGCAACACATGCTCCTCTGCGCGGTAAGCCACCTGGGCGGTGTTGTTTACCATTCCATCGGTGTACTGTCCGCGTACTACATTACTGAACACTTCTTCTGGTTTATAGATTTTCATGTCTTTCAGCACCCTGGCCTTTGCATTGCGGATGGTCTCCGGGTCGTACTTGCCCGGGCACTCCATTGCTATCACGCAAAGCAGCTGCAGCAGGTGGTTCTGTATCATATCGCGGATGGCGCCGGCGCCATCGTAATAACCGCCACGGGCGCCTACGGTTACCTGCTCAGCTACGCTGATCTGCACATGATCTATAAACTGGCTGTTCCACAAAGGCTCAAATACATGGTTGGCAAAACGGAAAGCCAGTATATTCTGTACAGTCTCTTTTCCCAAATAATGATCAATGCGGTAGAGCTGCTTCTCGGCAAAACGTTTCTGTAAAAAGCGGTTCAGCTTCTGTGCTGTGAGCAGGTCGGTGCCAAAAGGCTTTTCTATTACTATCCGGTGCAGGTTACTATTGGTGCAGATTTTCTGCGTGTACAAAGCATCTGAAATGGTTTCTATAAAACGTGGCGATACGGCATAGTAGAAAATACGGGTGCCTTTGCGGGGGTGATTGTTTTCAAAAACTTCCAGCTGCTTTTTTAGCGCCGTAAAAGTCTCCGGGTTCATAAAATCGCCCTGCACATATTGCAGACGGGCTGCAAATTTTGCCCAAACAAGCGGGTCGGCTTTGCCGGTTCTTGAAAAAGCATCTACGCCTGTCAGCAGGTCATTTTTAAATTCTTCCGTCTTCACCGGAAGGTAATCCACGCAGAGAATATTAAATATATCCGGCAAGTGATTGCCCAGGAACAAATTATACAGCGCGGGCACCAGCTTGCGGCGGGTAAGATCGCCTTTGGCGCCAAAAATTACAACAGATGCAGGATGCAGTTTTTTTTCTTTCATAATGAGTTCAACGGTTGTTACAGTAAAGATTAAAATTAACGGAAAACATTCTTAAGTTTTTGGTTCGCGGTTTGATAGTTCCCGGCGCATCATCCGGAATAACATATCTGCACTATTTACGGCCTGTATCCAGGGGGTATCTGGCCGGCAAACAACTAAAAACTCTGAACTAAGAACTATGAACTATCTGTTATCTTTGCCCCCAATTGAAACTGAAGTAACCGTATGACAATTTCTTATAACTGGCTGAGCGAATACCTGCCCGTGGTAATTGAACCGGAAAGACTGAGCAGAATTTTAACTTCACTGGGGCTGGAAGTAGAGAGCCTGGAAGAATATGAAGAATTGAAAGGCGGGCTGAAAGGCCTGGTGGTGGGCGAGGTACTGGAATGCCGGCAACACCCCAATGCTGATAAATTAAAGCTGACAAAAGTATCCATCGGCAGCGAAACATCCCTGAATATTGTTTGCGGCGCACCCAATGTAGCGGCCGGACAAAAAGTAATTGTTGCCCCCATCGGTGCCACCATCCATCCAAAGAACGGTACGCCGGTTACCATGAAACTGGCCAAAATACGCGGCGAGGAAAGCCAGGGCATGATTTGTGCCGAAGACGAAATTGGTTTCAGCGATAACCACGCAGGCATTATGGTATTGCCCGCCAATATAAAAGCCGGTACCCCCGCAGCTACTTACTTTCAACCTTATACCGACTGGATATACGAAATAGGGCTCACTCCCAACCGTATGGACGCCATGAGCCACCTGGGGGTGGCCCGCGACGTATGTGCCTATCTTACCCACCACGATAAAAAAGACAGCCGGGTAAAAGCCCCTTACAACAATTCGTTTAAAGCCGATAACAATAGCTTGCCCATTGCAGTTAGTATTGAAAATAAGACGGCCTGCCAGCGCTACAGCGGTGTAAGCATCAGCGGCATTACTGTAAAAGATAGCCCGCAATGGCTGCAGCACAAACTGCGTGCCCTTGGCCTGCGGCCCATCAACAATATTGTAGACATCACCAATTTTGTGCTGCATGAAACCGGCCAGCCCCTGCACGCTTTTGACGCAGCGGCCATAACCGGTAAAAAAGTAATCGTACAAAACCTGCCCGAAGGCACTCCTTTCATTACACTGGATGAAAAAGAAAGGAAACTGGCCAAAGAAGACCTCATGATTTGCAATGCCGAAACACCCATGTGCATCGCCGGTGTATTTGGCGGCTTTAACAGCGGCGTTAAACCAACCACTACCGATATATTCCTGGAGAGTGCCTGGTTTAACCCGGTGGACATCCGCAAAACTTCTTTCCGGCACGGACTGCGCACCGATGCCGCTACCCGCTTTGAAAAGAATACCGATATCAGCAATACCGTAAATGTACTGAAACGCGCGGCCCTGCTCATTAAAGAACTGGCCGGCGGCAGCATCAGTTCAGACATCGTAGATGTGTATCCCGATAAAAATGAAAAAGCGCAGGTACAGCTGAAATACCATTACCTGAAAAAACTCAGCGGCAAAAATTACCATCCCGATACCGTGAAAAACATTCTGACCGGCCTTGGCTTTGAAATTATCAAAGAAGGAATGGATGTTATATGGCTGGCGGCCCCCTACAGCAAACCAGATATTCATTTACCGGCCGATGTGGTAGAAGAGATCATGCGCATTGACGGGTACGATAATATAGAAATACCCAGCAGCATCACTATAACTCCCTCAGTAGATGCGGAAGGCTATAAACACACGTATAAAGAAAAAACAGCTAATTACCTGGCGGGATTGGGCTTCAATGAAATTTTCACCAATTCCATTACCAACAACGCCTTTTATACAGCAGAGGAACTGGCTACTTCAGTAAAAATGCTGAACAGCCTCAGTGCTGATTTAAATATTATGCGCCCCTCTATGCTGGAAACCGGGCTGCAATCGGTAGCGCATAACCTGAACCGCCGTAATTACAATCTGCAATTTTTTGAATTTGGCAAAACCTATAGCAGCAGCCAGCCCGGCGTATACGAAGAACAGGAACATGTGAGCCTGTACATTACCGGGCAAACCAGCACCCATTCCTGGAAAGGCAAGGGCACAGAAAGTGACCTCTATTACAGTAAAGGGGTATTGCAGCGTGTTTTCAATCTTCTGGGTTGGGACGCGGTGAGTTTTGTTAGCGCCACCCATACTAAATTAGACCACTGCATAGCAGCCACCGTAAGTGGTAAAACTATTGCCACTATGGGTGCTGTTAACAATAAAACCCTCAGTGTATTCGACATTAAACAACCGGTGTTTTTTGCAGACATTAACTGGAGCCTGGTACTGGAACTGGTGGCCGGCAGAAAAGACATCAAAGCAGCTGAACTTCCAAGGCAATTGCCGGTACTGCGCGACCTTGCCCTGGTAGTGCCCAGCAGCACCGATTATGGCAGCCTTGAAAAAACCGTTCAGAAAATAAAGCTTGATAAATTACAGGGCATGCAGCTGTTTGATGTGTTTGAAAGTGAAAAGCTGGGTAAAGACAAAAAATCCATGGCGGTTAGCTTCAGTTTCCTGGACGATGAAAAAACACTGACCGATAAGGAAATTGATGGTATGATGAACAGTATTATGACGGCCATGGAAACGGAGCTGAATGCAGAAATCAGGAAATAAATCCTAATATTGAATCAATAAAAACAACCGGGAATCCTTTGCGGAGAGCCTACCCTTTATGGGCAGAGATTGTGTTTAATTGTTAACCAATCCACGTCGGCATGAACCCGGTTGAACAGCACATACAGCGCATCAATGAAAAAATTCAGCAATTGCTGAAAAAATACCGCGCATCGCAAAAAGAAAATGAAAAACTGAGAAAGGAACTGGCCGATATTAAAAGCCTGCATGCAGAACGCAGTCTGCTGATAGACGAGCTGGAACAAAAAGTAACGATACTGAAGACAGCCACCAATAATATGAGTGAGGCGGACAAAAAAGAGCTGGAGAAGCGGCTCAATCACTATGTAAAAGAGATTGACAGGTGCATTGGAATGCTGAGCGAATAAATAATTACACCCTCTTTACCAGGCGCACTTTCATTTCGTCTTCGCCGTGCGATAATTCCAGCGTATAGACACCGTAGGGCAGATCGTTCAGGTTCCGCCAGGTGAGTTCGTTCTCTATCTTGGCTGTCCTGGTTTCAAACGTGCTGCAGACGCTTCCTTTATCATCTCTGAGTACTGCTTTCAGAAAGGCGGGGGCGGGGGCGGAGACTTCAAATTTCAACGAGTCAATGAAAACCGGGGACTTAACTTTGGCAAACATGGGCGGTTATTTTTAGAATTTGGACTACAATTTTTCATCGAATTTTAATATTGGCAGAATTCAACGTGGATAAAGTGTGAATAAAAATATAAAATCATTTTGAAACCAGCAATTTATGAGTGAACTAATTCCGATAAATCTTTTGCTGGCCGACCGCACCTACCGGGTTCGGGTAGAGCCTAAGGATGAGGAGGTGGTACGCAAGACCATTAAGCTCATCAACGATAAAATAATTGAGTTCAAAACCCAGTTTGCCGGAAAAGACATGCAGGATTATATAGGCATGGTGGTATTATGGTATGCCACCCAGCAATCTGGCGGCAGCCTGCCGGCGGTAAATGAAATTACTGAAAGGCTGGAAAAGATGGAACTGCTGCTGGACAAGGGTTTGGAAGAATAATTAAGGGTATAAAAGGGAAAAGGAGCAGAAGGAGGCATTTCCCGTGCGTGCAGGCATCTGAATAAGGGCATATTTGTCCGCTAATACCAGGTCAAAAAAGGAGGGTGTACATTCCGGTCTGGAACCTACACCCTCCTTTTCTATTTCTTCTCTTAGTCCTATAATTTCTTCGCTACAATATTAGAAGTCACAGTGGCTGCAATAGGCGCATTCTGGCCCATAATTCCCAAAGTACCTTTTATATCTGCAGAGCTGGTAGTTGTTTTTAGCAGGCCTGAAGCAGCATCATAGCTGGATTCTCCCTTGGTTACGCCAGTCATATCCATCTGTATTTCCATACCATTCTGTTCTATAGTGCCAGCTTTGGCCAGGGTTCCGGTAAAACTTAATACCGCAGCGCCATCGTTAATACCTTTAAATGTGTAGGTAGTGACTGTTTTGATGGTAGCCGCCGTTCCGCTGGAATCAGTCCAGCTATCACCTGTTTTTAAAGCCCTTGCAGGCAGTTGAATCAACAATGGGTAAGGCTGCCCTTTGGCAATATCACCGGTCAGGCTCATCATATCTGCCATGCCACCCGCTGGCTTACTGTCAACCGCTTCCTTAATAGCCGCCACCTTCCCCTGCTTGTCTACCTGTATCTCCTGCACGGCACCAATCTTGTCTTTTACCGCCTGGCCTACCTGCCCATCCATATCTTCCTTTTTATCAGAATCAAAGCTCATATCCTGCCCCATGCCGCTACCTTTCATGGTCATGCGTTTCACCGTATTGGCAAATAAATAACCATCGGCATTTACGTCTTTAACTTCTACATTACTGGTAGAACTGCTTTCGTTGTCAACATTCTGGCCCATCACTTCAATGGTCATCTTTGTAGTGGTCATTGTCTCCAGTTTTTGTCCTTTTGAAATGGCCAGCTTCTGGGCTTGTGCAGTAAATACAGCCGATACCGTTACAATGAGTAGTAATAAGATGCTTTTTGTCATAAATAATTATAATTGATGTAAATATATAAAGGCATAGTATGCCTTGCTTTGATTAACAAGAGCGACTGTCAAAATGTTTGGTTGTATCAGTCGGGGTAAATAGAAGCCAATTTTTTCTCCAGCGCTTCGCCCCGCAGGTTTTTGCCTACAATTTTGCCGCTGGGGTCCAGCAGCAGGTTTTGCGGAATGGCTTCAATGCCATATAACCGGGCAACTGCATTGTTCCAGAACTGCAGATCAGACACCTGCGTCCAGGTCAGCCCATCATCGTGTATGGCTTTTAACCACCGGTCTTTGGCGCCCGGCCGGTCCAGCGAAACCCCCAATACCTGAAAACCCTTGTCCTTATACTTATTGAAGGAAGCCACCAGGTTAGGATTTTCTGCACGGCAGGGACCACACCAGCTTGCCCAAAAATCAAGCAGCAGGTATTTGCCACGGAAGGAACTCAGTTTTACCGGATTGCCCAGGGTGTCATTTTGCGCAAAATCCATGGCCAGCTGACCGATACCCGTTTTTTTGGCAATATTTATTTTTTCCTGCATCTCTTTGCCGGAAGCTGTATTGCGGGTAGCCGGCGGCAGGGTCTTAAACACGGGCTCTACTTTGGTTGCATCTATTTCGTAACCTGCCCAATTCTTAAAAGCATACAAGGCCAGCGGAGATAGCGGATTTTGTTTCACATAAGCACCATAGATTTTTTCATTGGCAACAGCATCTGTACTGTCAATCTGCTTTTCCAGCTGTAGCAGCATGTCTGTGTTTTTTTCCTTTTTGGCGGCTGCGTATTGTTTGTACAACCCATCCAGCTGCATGTCGAACGGCCTGGCCAACTCATGCAATTTGCGGTATTCGGCATCGGCTTTGGAACCGGTAACGGCCACATTGGAGAATGAATCTAGCGAGGCAACCGTGATGCTGCCAGGTTCAAGAAATACAATGGCATAATCTCTTTTACTGTTAAACGGGATGCTGCTGTTGCTAACCCGGTTCTGTTTATACTTTATCCGCAGCCCGGCCTGTACGGCCTCGGCCAGGTTGCCTTTAAATTGGTAGCTGTCCTGCCGCACATACACACTGTCTGTGATTTGCTGGTTGTTAACGGTGTAGCTGAGGTACACCCATTCTATGGGGGCCTTCAGGTTACTGAGGTCGCCGGTAAGTGTAAAAGCGCTCCCGGATTGAGCGGTTGCCAGTTCAGCAAAGCAGAGGGTCACAAAGGGTAAAACAAATCTTTTCATGGTAATTGATTGGGGCAGCAAATTACAGTAACCCATTGAGCCCCGCCCCCGATTTATGAAAATTTCAACACTTATTATATGATGTATCTTTTGTATTTTCGCCAACTACCTATTTATTGTACTCAGTTTTATGCAATTGGAGAGAAATATTAACAGGATTGTAAACCGTATTAAAAACAAATTCAATGGATTCTACCATTATATTGGTGATTGTTGGGGTGGTTGCTGTAGCCGTGGGGCTTATAGCGGGTAAGCTGGTTTTCGCAAAAAATACAGAAAATAAAGTTCAGGAAGCCGAACAACAGGCGCAGAAAATCATTGCAGACGCTCAGTCCAATGCCGAAACACTCAAAAAAGAAAAATTATTAGAAGCGAAAGAGAAATTTGTTCAACTAAAGTCGGAGCACGACAGGGAAACGCTGGAGCGCAACCGTAAATTGGGTGAGGTAGAAAACAGGGCCAAACAGAAAGAACTCATCATTACCCAGAAGGAAACCTCGCTGGAGAAACAAATAAAAGAAAATGAAGCCATTAAGGAAAACCTTAACCGGCAGATTGAAGTTATTAATGTAAAGCGCACCGAGCTGGAAAAACACCAGGAGGAGCATATCCGCCGCCTGGAAAAAGTGGCGCAACTGTCTGCCGAAGACGCCAAAGCGCAATTGATTGAGAGCCTTAAACAGGAAGCCCATACCAGGGCCCTGGGTTTGCAGCAGGAAATTATTGACGACGCCCGCCAGAAAGCCAATAAAGAGGCCCGTAAAATCATCATCCAGTCTATTCAGCGGACCGCTGCAGAACAGGCCATAGAAAATTCCATTACCGTTTTCAACCTGGAAAGTGATGAAATAAAGGGCCAGATCATTGGCCGCGAGGGACGTAATATCCGCGCTATTGAAGCCGCCACCGGCGTAGATTTAATAGTAGATGATACCCCGGAAGCTATTGTGCTGTCTTCTTTTGACCCCCTTCGCAGGGAAATTGCCCGTTTAAGCCTGCAGCGCCTGGTGGCAGATGGCCGTATTCACCCGGCACGTATTGAAGAAGTAGTAGAAAAAACACGCCGCCAGATTGAAGAACAAATCATGGAAATTGGCGAGCGCACCGTTATAGAACTGGGTATCCACGGCCTGCACAAAGAACTGGTTCGAATAGTGGGTAAAATGAGGTTCCGTTCCTCTTACGGCCAAAACCTGCTGATGCACAGCCGCGAAGTAGCCAATCTCTGCGCCACCATGGCAGCAGAACTGGGGATGAACTCTAAACTGGCCAAACGCGCCGGATTATTGCACGATATAGGTAAAGTGCCCGACGAAGAAAGTGAGTTAAGCCACGCCTTACTGGGTGCCAAAATAGCTGAGAAATATGGTGAAAACCCCGCCGTAGTGAATGCCATTGGCGCTCACCACGACGAGATGGAGATGCAATACGTGATTTCGCCTATTATACAGGCCTGCGATGCCATCAGCGGTGCCCGTCCCGGCGCCCGCAGGGAAATCATGCAGCAGTACCTGCAGCGTATTAAAGAGCTGGAAACCCTGGCCCTTACTTACCAGGGGGTAGAGAAAGCCTATGCCATCCAGGCTGGCCGCGAATTGAGGGTAATTGTAGAGGCAGATAAAGTAACCGATGCAGACAGCGACAGGCTGTCTTTCGAAATAGCACAGAAGATTCAAACAGAAATGACTTACCCGGGGCAGATTAAGGTAACGGTTATAAGGGAGAAAAGAGCAGTAAACGTAGCAAGGTAAGAGCAGGAATTGGGAATAAGGGATTTGGAATTAGCCTTTATTGGGAAGAGCAGGCCTAATTCCCAATTCCCAATAGCTAATTCCAAAGAAAATTGCCTTTACAGTTTTGGATTTCATCATTTTCCCCTACCTTCGCCGTCCTATAAATTTTAAAGATATGAACGCCGTAGCATTTGTACATGAGCAGTTAACCCAGGGAAAGGAATTTCCAAAGTTTAAAGCTGGCGATAATGTAACCGTTAATTATAAGATTATTGAGGGTGGTAAAGAGCGTATCCAGGGTTTCCGTGGAGACGTTATTAAACGCCAGGGTGTTGCGCATACCCAGACATTTACCGTTCGGAAAATTTCTGATGGCGTGGGTGTTGAAAGAACTTTCCCCCTGTACTCTCCCAATATTGATACCATTGTTTTAAATAAAACAGGTAAAGTACGCCGCGCCAAACTGTACTATCTCCGCGAAAGAAGTGGTAAAAGAGCAAGGATCCAGGAGAAAAAAATGGCGGTGGTGCAGAAAGTAAAAGCATAAAATTTTCACAGCAAATATTTTAAACGGATGCCCAAAAGGCGTCCGTTTTTGTTAAAAGCCGGTAAATGGCATACAGGGGCTGCATAATACCCGGTACTTTTTCGTTAATAAAGCAGGTATGCAAATAAAATATGCATACATTTTGCAGTCTCTTACTATCTTTGAACTTCAATTATTTATTATGCTACAAGCAAATTTAAAACCTGTGTTGTTGGGAGTACTCGGAACACAAGAAATCATTATCATCCTGATAATCGTTTTGTTGTTATTTGGTGGTCGTAAAATTCCTGAATTAATGAAAGGTTTAGGTAAAGGAATCCGCGAATTTAATGATGCAAAAAGCAATGTTACCAAAGAGATTGAAGAAGGTTTAAAGGAAAAAGAAAATAAAACTGTTTAGTACTGGCAGTTAGTAACGCGTCTTTCTTTTACTCATCTTCTTTTTCGAAGTCTACGGAACCTTTGTTTAGTTTTCACTCAATACAAGATTATCAAAAAAATTTACTCAATGGCACTACCACCTGTGTGGAAGCCGTTGAGTTTTTTTTGCGCCAGATAGATACCCGTAAGCAGTTAAATGCTTTTACCGAAGTATTTGCTGCAGAAGCCCTGCAAAAAGCCGCCCTGCTGGATCAACAACGGCTGGCCGGCAAACATCCGGGCAAACTGCACGGGGTGGTGGTGGGCATCAAAGATGTTCTCTGCTACAAAGACCACAAGGTTACTGCCGCATCACATATACTGCAGGGCTTTACTGCTACTTACAACGCTACTGCCATACAAAGACTTTTAGACGAAGATGCCATTATACTGGGCGCCTGCAATTGCGATGAGTTTGCCATGGGCTCCAGCAACGAAAACTCTTATTACGGCCCCACGCGTAATGCATTAAATGAAGATATGGTACCAGGTGGTTCCTCCGGGGGCTCTGCTGTTGCCGTACAGGCAGATCTCTGCATGGTAAGCCTGGGCAGCGACACAGGAGGTTCTGTAAGGCAGCCGGCAGATTTCTGCGGTATCATAGGCCTTAAACCTACCTATGGCCGCATTTCGCGGTACGGACTAATTGCCTATGGGTCTTCTTTTGACCAGATTGGCATTTTTGCCAAAAATATTCCTGACACGGCCCTGGTGCTGCAGGTAATTGCCGGCCATGATGAATTTGACAGCACAGTAGCGCAGCAGGAAGTGCCCGATTACGCCGCGGCAATGGCCGCCCCTGCCAGGAAACTGCGCATCGGTTATTTTGACGAAGCCCTGCATCATCCAGGTTTGGACGCCGAAATGCGGCAAACCATCACCTCATATATAAAGGACCTAACCCGAATGGGCCATGAGGTGGCGCCGGTCAATTTTGGCCTGCTGGAATATATAGTGCCCACCTATTACGTGCTCACCACCGCGGAAGCTTCCTCTAACCTCTCCCGCTACGACGGAGTGAGGTATGGCTACCGCAGTACCCAACCTGGATTAGATTTAGCAGATTTTTACAAAGAAAGCAGGTCTCAGGGCTTTGGCAAAGAAGTTAAACGACGTATCTTATTGGGAACCTTTGTGTTAAGCGCCGGATACTTCGATGCCTATTTCACCCAGGCCCAGAAAGTAAGAAAAAAGCTGGCAGACAAGACCCAATTGATTTTCAGTGACTTCGATGTAATACTCCTTCCCACTGTACCTTCTACCGCCTTTAAAATTGGCGAAAAATCAGACGACCCCATCGCTATGTATCTGGCTGATATCTATACCGTTTACGCCAACTTGGTGGGTATTCCGGCCATTTCTATTCCGCTTTTCCAGCACTCCAATGGTATGCCATTCGGCCTACAGGCTATGACAAACCAGTTTTCTGAGTTATCTTTGCTGCAGCTGGCCAATCAATTACTGGCTCAATAATTGCAATTTCCTCTGTCTCATTTCAGGGCTCGTCAGCCCGGTTTTCCTATATCCTCCTGAAACAAATCATTGTATCCAACTGTCGTTTTGATTTTTGTGAACGTAATCTACCTACAATGAAAAAGTTTTTATTACCAGTTGTTTTTTTATTGGCGTTATCTTCAATAGCCACCGCACAGCGGGCGGTTGCCCTGGAGTCTTCTTCCATGGTAATTGAATCTGTATCAGCCATAAAAGACAGCATCAATACATCCACAGCAGCAACTGCACTGCCAGCGGCTAAAAAGAAAGGTTTCAAGGATTTATTTGAGAATGACAATCTTTCCAGCAACGCAGGCCCAAGATTAAACCCCCGGGCCATTAGTTTTGTACAGGATTATATTGAAAAAAACAGCAAAGACCTGGACGATATGCGTGGATGGGGCAAGCCCTATTTCAATGTGATGGATGCCATCCTTATCGCCCACAAACTTCCCAAAGAATTAAAATACCTGGCAGTAATTGAGTCCCGCCTGCACACCAGCGCCGTTTCATGGGCGGGTGCCGTTGGCCCCTGGCAGCTGATGCCTGCTACCGCAAGGATTCTGGGCTTAAGGGTGAACCGCCAGGTAGACGAAAGAACCAACTACATCAAAAGCACCCATGCTGCCGCCAAATACCTGGATGACCTTTACGACCAATTTGGGGACTGGTTACTGGTAATAGCTGCTTATAACGGCGGGCCGGGAAATGTGCTTAAAGCCATCCGCAAAAGCGGTAGCCGTAATTTCTGGGATCTGCAGTACTACCTGCCCGCAGAGAGCCGTAACCACGTTAAAAAATTTATTGGCACCCACTATATTTTTGAAGGCCAGGGCGGTTTGTGCACGCTGACCAAAAAAGAAACGGATGAAAACTACGGGGTAAATGGCACGTATATTTTCAACCGCCGGCTAAGCCCGGAAGAACTGGAAGCTTCTAAAGAGCAAACAGTATCGGGCAAATACCATTCAATGGTGATCGCCAAAAACATACTGATGGACCTGACTGATTTCAACCGCTATAACCCGGATTTTGACAAAGTAATGGCCAGCGCCAACAGCAGCTACGATGTTAAATTACCCGCGGACAAGATGGAATTGTTTAATTCAAACAAGTACCAGATTCTAAACGAATCTATACAATTGCTGCTTACCAATGCTATGAACGGTGCTGCCGCTGCTACGGCCGTTAATGCGTCTGCAAAAGACAGCACTATTATGGCTACGAAAATGGTGAAGAAATAATTCCCTCCCGGGCACCCGCAATGGGTGCCCCTACGTAAACACCTTTTTAATGGCTTCTGCCTTCAACAGGCATTCTTCATATTCAGCTGCGGCATCACTGTAAAAGGTGATGCCGGAACCCACCAGGTAAGAAAGATAACGTTCTGCCTGGTTGTACAGCACGCTCCGGATAACTACATTAAAATCAAAATTGCTATCAGGACTGATATAGCCTACGGCGCCGGAAAATATACCGCGTTTTACGGTTTCATATTTTTCAATCAGCTCCATCACCTTTTTTTTGGGCGCCCCCGTCATAGACCCCATCGGAAATGTTTTATTAATAATTTCTGTAAAGAGAATGCCAGTTTGCAATACACCGCTGACAGTAGAGACCATCTGGTGTACCTGCGGAAAAGAATAAATGCCAAACAGCTCATCCACGTGCACACTGCCTTCAACACATATTTTTGATAAATCATTTCTTACCAGGTCAACTACCATTACATTTTCAGAACGGTCCTTGCTGCTGTGGTACAGCGCAGATTTGCTGGCTTCATCTGCGGCCCCGTCCTGCAGGTTTCGCCGTGAAGTGCCTTTAATAGGTTGCGATATAATTTTGTCTCCTTCTTTTTTCAGGTACCGTTCGGGGCTGGCGCAAAGCAGGTATTGCTGCTGCAGTTTATAAAAAGCGGCAAAAGGCGATGGAGAAACCGCGCTGAGTGCCTGGTAAACAGCTATGGGGTCTATGGTTACCTCCTCCGCAAAAAACTCCTGGCAGAAATTGATTTAATAACAATCGCCCCGCAGGATGTGCCAGCGCAATTTTTCAATGGTATCAATATATGCAGGTTTAGAAAACCGCTGCTGAAATGCAATAGGCACACCTGCAGCATGTTCCGTCACCTGCATTCCTGCCACAGCTGCAAAAACCGTTGCTGCATTCCCGGTGGCTCCGGCAGCAATGCAGAGTTCATGCTGGCTCAGCAAGAGGACTGTCTGCGGAGAAAAGAAAAACAGATCCGGGAAACGTATAAAATCGGGGTTGGAGGAATGTAATGGTTCGGTTTCGTTTTTTAAATCGTACCCCAGGTGACCAAAAAGCCAGCCCGGGTGTTGCTGCTGGTATTGCTGCAATTGCTCCAATGCATTACCTGCCGGCGATTCAATAAAGCTTGCGGCACCTGCGCCTGCTATACACTCGTAGCTGTGATGATTGAACTGGTATTGGTGGTTGTCTAAAAAACAACAGGTGCTGAACTGGTTACACCAACTCAACACCTGCTGTTTTGTTCGTAAAAAATCTGTTATCGGGAAAGAAATAAAGTCTTGATCCAAGATGAATTACCCCGGCAATTTAATAATCATCATCCTCGTCATCAAACCCACTGTCATTAAATAAATCCATGTCTTTGAAATCATCGTCTACCCCCAAATCTTCTTCCTCAGCTTTGCCCTTTTTAGGAGCGCTGCCACCGGTAGCACCTTTTTTGGTCTTGGACTTGGGAATATCAAACTCGTCAAAGTCAGGATCCCACTCCTCTTCTTCTTCTACCTTCTCCCAATCATCTTCTACATCCACATCATCGTCATCATCATCGTCTGCATCTTTTTTGCTTTTGGATGATGATTTACTTTTAGCAGATTTGGGAAGATCGTCAACTTCATCGTCGTCGTCGTCCTCATCATCTTCTAATTGCTTCTTTGATTTGGGAGATGCCTTCTCCGCTTTCTCTTCTGCATCTTTTGGTGCAGCTTTTTTAGCCGGTTTGTCCTTACTTGACTTCGCCATGGTCTAATAGGATTTTGATTGATGTAAAATTTCGGCGAAGTTTTTAATCCACCAAATTTTTTTAAATATTTTTTCCTGTTTTTTATCCAACGTTTACTATCTGGTCGCGGCCGGGGCCGTTTGAAATATGAGACACATTTACACCAATATACTGGTTAATAAAGTTAACGTAGGTTTTCATTTTTTCAGGCAATACTGCCGCCGTTTTCGCTGCAATGGTATCGCAATTCCATCCGCTGAAACGCTGCCATACCGGTTCTATTGTATGATGCGTCATCTGAAACGGCACTTCCCTGGTTTCTTCTCCGCCAATTTTATAAGCAGTGCACACTTCCAGCTCTTTAAAATTATCCAAAATATCCGCCTTTGTCATTATTACTTTGGTAACCCCGTTTATCATACAGGCATACTTCAATGCCACCAGGTCAATCCAGCCGCAACGGCGGGGTCTGCCGGTAGTAGCACCAAATTCACTACCCAACTTACGCAATTCCTCACCGGTAGCATCATTTAATTCTGTAGGAAAAGGGCCACT
>JANPGT010001052.1:0-6259 GCA_031424135.1 Chitinophagaceae bacterium | reverse complement strand
CAAAAAAAGATCATATTCAGTGAGCGGGTTATCCATTATTTTCTGCAAATCAATTCCAAGATTATCTGATCTCCGGCGGTTATCAAACTCCAGTTGTGCCTGTAATAGCGATACCTGCACACCAGCATTATAATTCTGTTTCAGCAGGTTGGCCAGTCCCTGCGCATTATTATTTTGTTCTGACTTGCTTAAATTCCTGGTTCTTACCAATACCGCCCCCTTCAAGTAAGCATCTTTGGTGAGTCCGCCGGAACGTTTTACCAAATCTGAGATTCTGTCAGCCTTTGTTTCCAGGGTATACTTGCCAGTATAGAGCACCTCTCCCTCTACCACCACATTTTTCTGGGCCGCATAGCCCGGCGTGGGGTGGATAGAGACTTCGTCAAATGGTTCAAGAATGATAAGACCTGGGCCAGCGCTATCTTTCAGGTCAAGGCGTATATCCTGCTGAAAAATAAGCGCTGATTTGGCACCCGCAGAATCGGGTGAAGGATTTTTTATACGCCTGGAAATCTCTACCCTACTTAAGGAAGCCGCTTCTTTCAGCCCCCCGGCCATCAGCACCAGGTCCTGCACTGTTACACCCTTTTCATATAAAAAAAATCCCGGGTTAGCCACTTCTCCCTCTACCTGTACAAAATAGCCTTCTTTCAGATCAAATTTTGAATAAATTGTAATCCTGTCCTCGCGACGGAGCGCTATATCAGCCACGTTACCTGCCTTTAGCTTATCGGGATCAAAGGAAATAATTTCCGGACTTAAATCTGCTTTTAGTCTATGCAGGGTGGCCCGGGTGGTAAATGCATCTTCCCTGAAGCCATCAGCCTCATTAATTAATCCCAAAAGGGTCATACCTGTTTTTAATTCGTATTCTCCCGGTCTGTATACAGCGCCTTTTATACTCACCCTGTTTGTAAACCTATTAAGAATTTTCCCAACAATATAATTGTCACCGCGCTGCGGTACCAACAAAGCAAGTTGTTTCTCAGTAACGGTGCTTACCTGCCTTTCCCGGTCTGTATTTTTAAATACCTGTATCTTGGCCCTGTAAGCCATATCTGTAAAACCGCCGGCATAGCTGAGTACCTGCTCAAGTGTTTCACCCGGAACAAGATCATAAAGCCCCGGTCTTTTAACTTCTCCTTTAAGTTCTATGCGAATATTGTAAGTATTTATTTTTATGATATCTCCTTCCATCAGACGGATATCATTTTTCTTACTGCCATTCATCAGGTATTGGTATACATCAATAGTAGCGGCCACTTTACTGTTACGGATAACTTGAATATCCCTGAATGAACCGTAGGAATTGGGTCCACCGCATGCATACAAAGCGTTATAGACAGATGCAAGCGATGGAAGGGTAAACGTTCCCGGAAGGGTAGCTTCGCCGATGATGGTTACTTTTATACTGCGTACCGCCCCCAGCGTTATACTTACCTGGGTGCGGCCGCTTTTGATATTGGTATAGATGGTGCTGGCCAGCTTCCTTGTAATCAGTTGTGTAGCCTGTTCTACCGTTAATCCATTTACAAACACTGGCCCCGCTACCGGTATCCGGATAAGTCCTTCCGGCGATACTTTCAGACGGTAACTTGCTTCTGAATACCCTGAAACATCAATCAGCAATTCATCATCTGCCGCCAGCTGATAATTCTTTGGCGTGGGGAGGCGAAGGCTGGGCTCAAAACTAAGGCGCGTGTTATTAAATACAGCAAATCCAAAATTCCTGGATTGCAGTGCAGTAAACGCCTCACTGAAATCAGAAAGTGGTGTTCTTTCTGCTGCAGCGGCAGAATCCGGCTGATGTATAGCAGTGCCGGCGGGTTTAACGCTGGTATAACCGGACACTGCCAATGTACTACGTATGGCTTTAATCCGGTCTTTAAGTTTTACCAGTTCCAGGGGGTTCATTCCTTTTTGCAGGGCAAGCTGTTCCAGCTGTTCATCTTTAACAGACAGCCGGTCAGCTTCCAGTATAAAACGGCGTACCTGGTCGTCAGTCAATTCATCAACCCGTAACTGCCCAAGTTCTTCCCTGCTCTGGGCCTCAACGGCTGGCCCCATCAATAAAAAAAATATCACCACAAAAAAGGACAGTATCCGAAAAACGCCTGCAGCAGTAAAATACTTGTTTACAAGGGGTGAAAAAGGAAAACTTAGCCGAACATTGTACTCCATAGAAAATTATAAGATGATGGCGGATGCCGGATGATCGAAAGTATAGGATAATCATAGCTGCAAAGATTATCATTGTATTAATTTTTAAAAGGGGATCCCCGTTACATGAAAATGCAATTCCTTTGGGCCAGGCTGATGGAAGCAGCGTTAAAGGCCATTGTATTATGCAACGTTATTATCTTATCGATCACCGGCATTTATTTTTTTTTGGATTTGTATTTTACCTGTTCACTCCCTACCTGGCCGGTGTGGTAGATGCATTCAGCGGGTTGCCCGGCATGGAATTGTATCAGGGGTTTTTCCGCCAGGTACCCAAAGCGCAGCTGTCTGCTTACTGCTGGATAAGCATTTCCTGGCTGGCAGCATTTTACCTGGGGCATGCAGTTTTCGGATGGATTCATCCGAAAAAGCAAGCCCTTTTCATTTTCCCCTCCAGTTATAGCAGCCAGGCTGTAAACTGGCTGGCGCCCCTGCTGTTACTGGTGCTTATTATATTTACCTGGATAAGCAGGAATTCACTATTTGGCAATTACGAAGTATATGATTCCGGTGCCAGGGGAAAGATGTCATCGCTGCTGGTGGTCTTTAATTTTTTCCTACTGTACCAGTTGCTAAGCAGACAGCGAATCTCGATATTACTGGTAACCGGCACAGTGCTGACCGCATTGCTGCTGCTTTCAATGGGTGGGCGAATGTATGTTATCCAGACTTTTGTAATATACCTTGTATTCAGGTCTTCTTTTTCAATGAAACGATGGAAGCTCCGGCATATCATCCTGTTTGCCATTGCAGCCCTGTTGACCGGCAGTTGGGTAGGGATATACCGCATGGGCAGTTCATTTAACCCGGTAAATGCTTCCTATTCTTTTTTTGCGGAACCGGTATTTACCTGGTTCAGCACAGCTACATTTTTAATCGGCAATGATATTCCGTTGATAAACTTTCCCTGGAATTTTATTACTTCTTTTTTTAACCTGGTACCCAATTCTATTGTAAGCCTGCAGCCTTATGTGGTGTCTGTGCAGGACATGGGTTATACCTACCTCAATCCGCTCGGCGCAGACAGCATATGGACCACCGTGATTATTAACTTTGGTGCGCTGGGTTCGTTCTTTTTTATTTTTATTACCGGCTTTATGCTGCATTTTCTGCGGAGTATGTCTGAGAGGCGGCGGTTTGCGGCTGCTTACTATATACTTGTATGTGGTATTCTTCCTTTTCAGTTCTTTAGAGACGGGTTTTATATAATCAACAAACAATTATTTTTCAACTTCCTGCTCTTGCCCGCTATTATTCTATATTGTTTCAAAATGCTGCAATATTTACAAACCGCCGTAATACCCAACTTCCGCCTTAGCGCCCGTTCAGCCAACTAAATTCAGTATGTACCAGGTAATGAACAGGACGTAACACCAGATATTATTTTATAATTACCATTTGAACTGCGCATTAAACCAACAGCAATGATGAATATTTTAGCGGTATGCCAGAAAATATCGTTGAAGTAGAAAATCTTTCCAAGCTGTATAAACTGGGGGCTATTGGTACCGGAACTATTTCCCATGATCTAAACAGGTGGTGGGCTACCCTTAGAAAGCTACAAGACCCATACCTGGCAGCCGGTCAAACCAATAATCGGACATCAAGTAGTAACACTGGTTACGTTTGGTCGCTGAAAGATATCAATTTTCAAATCAAACAGGGAGAAATATTTGGCATCATCGGCAGCAACGGGGCTGGAAAATCGACCCTGCTGAAAATAATTTCCAAAATTACCAAACCAACAAGCGGTGTAATAAGACTAGGCGGCAGAATTGCTTCGTTGCTTGAAGTAGGCACCGGCTTTCACCCGGAACTGACAGGAAGGGAAAACATTTTTCTAAATGGTGCTATACTGGGTATGCGTAAACAGGAAATCAAAAATCGTTTTGATGAAATCGTTTCGTTTTCCGGAGTTGAAAAATACATTGACACGCCGGTAAAAAAATACAGTTCCGGCATGTATGTGCGGCTGGCTTTTGCTGTAGCGGCTCACCTGGAACCTGATATTCTTATTATTGACGAAGTACTGGCTGTGGGAGATGCAGAGTTCCAGGCAAAATGCCTGGGCAAAATGAAAGATGTATCCGCAAACCAGGGCAGAACTGTTCTTTTTGTAAGTCATAATATTGCCGCTATACGCCAGCTATGCCAGCAGGCACTCTTACTGGAACATGGACTACAAAAGGCAACAGGGACAATTACAGATGTGATTGCCAGCTACCAGCACGAAACCGCAGATACAGACGGTGGCAGAAGAGGCAAGTTGCCGGCAGATACAAAAGGCTATTTTACCTATTGGAAACTGGAAGCGCCGGTGTCCGGCAACCATCATACTTGTTACACAGGAGACAACTGTCTGTTTTCATTTGGCTTTCATGCCATGGAGAATTTTAAAAATTGCGAGGTAAGATTTATGCTGAGGTACAATGATCTCCTTGTATTGCATGCCAGCAGCCTCGCAAATAACGGCGTAAATTTTTCTATCGGGCCGGGCCATTACCGATTCAACTTCCGGTTGAATTTACCCATCCGCGATGCCAAACTGGAAGTTGAAGCTTGTTTTGTCAGCTTTTCCCATACGGTAGATAACTGGCTATCATCCACAAGGCTAACCATCCTGGATAATTTACAGTCGCCGGTGTATGCAGGTGTTATCAATCCATTCACTGAATTTTCCCTTGCGGCAGAGAGAGTACCTGTGCCAACCGATTTTGAAATGCTGGCAGAGTGAAGATCACAAATAATAATGCACACAGGATCTATGGCAATATCTGGCAAAAAGAAGGTTTTATTTGTAAGTCATAAAGCAAACAGGAGCGGTGCACCGGTGTTATTGCTGGAAATTATCAGGGCATTCAGCCTTCAGGCAGACATTCCTTTCCAAGTGCTGTGTATGGAAGAAGGGGAATTAATTCCTTCATTCAGCAAACTGGGTAAGACCTTTGTGTGGCAGAAAAAATTATTTGCCAATGCGCCTGCTGCATTGGTGCTGCCTGCTGCTGTGATCAACAGGTTGTTACAGGTGCTGCACGGGTTTTCGATCATGTTCAAAATCAGGAAATCTACCCTTGTTTTTTATAATACGATCGGAAATGGTCATTTGCAAAATAAGCTTTCGTTTCTGTCCGCCCGCTCCATCTGCTATGTACATGAACTGGAGTCTGCGATACACAGCCTGACCAACGAAGCAGGCAGACAATATGTTTTCAGGTATACTGATCTCTTCCTGTCCGTATCAAAAGCTGTCACCGCTAACCTGATCAGTAATCACCAGGTAAACAGGATCTGTATAAAAGAAGTCAGCTCGGCTCCGCAGGAAATTCACCGGAGCAAACAACAATATGCTGACTATATCGGGAAATTCAAAGATAGACTGGCGTCAGGGGATACGGTAACTATTGGCGTAGTAGCCGCTAATGAATGGCGCAAAGGATTCGATTTTTTTGTGCCGCTGGCTATATTATATTTCCGGCTTTTCCCGGAGTCGGACGCCTGTTTTGTATGGAAGGGATTCAGGGAAGGTTATTACACTTCCTATTTTGACAGGTATGATTATGAAAAACTTCACTGTAAAGACAAAATACTCTTGCTTCCTTATGGAACTGACAATATTGAACAGATGGCATGCTTTGACATTCACCTGCTGTTGTCCAGGGAAGACCCTTATCCGCTGGTAGTGCTGGAAGCAGCATCATTAGGTATTCCTACGGTCTGTTTTGACAACGCTGGTGGTGCACCAGAATTTGTTGAAGAAGATTGCGGCTACAGTGTACCCTACAGCGATCTCTACCAGATGGCCTGCAGCCTTCATGAGCTGGCAACGAACAGGATTATCAGGTATGAAATGGGAAACCGGTGCCGGTTGAAATTGCAAACCCGGCACAACAAACAGGAAGCGCTCAGAAAAATCACAGATATAATTGTCAGCAATGCCTCCTTACAAAAAGCGTAAATAATATTACTATCAATTCAAGTTAATGATCTCTATCATCATATGCTCACATAAAAAAAAGGTCCTTGAAACCCTGGCTGCCAA
>JANPGT010001051.1:0-4608 GCA_031424135.1 Chitinophagaceae bacterium | reverse complement strand
CTGTAAGTTTTCAATCTATCAGGGCAGCATTGTCCAACCCGGTGAAAAGTTTGCGGACGGAGTAAGATCGTGAGTGGCAAGGCGTGAGTGGTGAGTAGAGCAAATAAAGATTCCAGATTTACGGAGTCAAACGCGGCATTTTGAAAAAAAGCAGTTGAGAAATAGAAAGGGTTCTCAGAATTAAGGAAATCAGATCCGTCCGAACGTTCATCCAGGCGGACAAATCAGCCATCAGAAATCTTCTTTTTATGCTAAAAAACTATTTCAAAACTGCCTGGCGCAATCTTGTAAAAAACAAGATGCATTCGTTTATTAATATTACCGGTCTCTCTGTGGGCATGACGGTAGCCTTACTAATCGGATTGTGGATCAATGATGAGTTATCATTCAATAAAAATTTCAAAAACTATGATCGCCTGGGCCAGGTATGGCAATTTGTAAGTTTCACTGCCGAAAAATCTGCCTACGATGTGTCTCCTGTACCGATGGCCAATGAACTGCGCAGTAAATACCCTGAAGTTGAAGCTGTTAGTGTATCGGCTGAAAAAAAACCAATTCTTTCTACAGGCGAAAAAAAAATTGCTGAGACGGGCAATTATGTTGACCCGGTTTTTACTGACATGCTTTCGTTAAAAATGCTGGCTGGCAACCGCAGTGGTTTAAATGATATTAATGCTGTTTTACTCTCCGCCACGTTGGCAAAAAATCTTTTCGGTAGCGAAAACCCCATCAACAAATTAATTAAGATTGATGATAAGGCAAGTGTAAAAGTAGCTGGCGTGTATCAAGATTTCCCGGCCAACAGCAGCTTTAAAGACACCCGCTTTCTCGCATCCTGGAACCTGTTTATGTCAATGGATGAATATGCAAAAAGTGCAGGCACTCAATGGGATGAAAATTCCTTCCAGGTATATGCACAGCTGAAAGCAGGCGCAGACTTCTCAAAATTCTCTGCCAAAATTAAAGACAGCCGGATGAAAAAGGAAAATGCGCCCAAGTACAAACCGGAATTTTTCCTTTTCCCTATGAGCCGCTGGCATTTGTATGCCGAATTTAAGAATGGCATCAACACAGGCGGATTGATACAATTTGTATGGCTTTTTGGCATCACCGGCTTTTTTGTGTTGCTGCTGGCCTGTATTAATTTTATGAACCTCAGTACTGCCCGTTCAGAGAAGCGGGCAAAGGAAGTGGGTATACGAAAAGCAGTTGGTTCAGTACGCAAACAACTGGTGATTCAATTCCTCAGCGAATCACTGCTGGTAACTTTATTTGCCTTTACATTTTCACTGTTGCTTACACAATTGGCGCTGCCATTTTTTAATACAGTGGCAGGTAAGCAGCTGCATATTTTATGGACAAATCCCTTATTCTGGCTAACCGGCATTGGTTTCAGTGTCTTGACCGGCCTCATGGCAGGCAGTTACCCGGCGCTGTATTTATCTTCCTTTAATCCAATCAGGGTGCTGAAAGGCACATTCAGGGCCGGACCTTTTGCTGCCGTTCCCCGCAAAGTGCTGGTGGTATTGCAGTTTACCGTGTCTGTTGTACTCATCATAGGCACCATCGTTGTATTCCGCCAGGTGCAATTTGCAAAAGACAGATCTGTGGGCTATAACCGGGAGAAACTGATTGAAATAAATATGAACACCTCAGCACTGGCAACGCATTACAATGCACTGCGCAACGATTTACTGAACACCGGTGCAGTGTATGACATGAGCGAATCATCGGGTTCTGTAACGGTACAATATGGCGGCACCACAGATATTCAATGGAGGGGGAAAGTACCGGATGCCCGACCGCTGGTGATGCGTAATGCGGTATCACATGATTATGGCCGCACCATTGCCTGGGAAATAAAGGAAGGCCGGGATTTTTCACGCAATTTTCCCAATGACTCAGTATCCATTATTTTGAATGAAGCGGCTGTAAAATTGATGGGCTTTCAGCATCCGCTGGATGAATTTGTAAAGCAGGGTGGCAAAGATTATAGAGTAATTGCTGTTATAAAAGACATGATAAAAGAAGATCCCTTTAAACCGGTAAGTCCCTCCTTTTTCCGCTTAAACTATAATGAAGTTAGTACGGTTAATATACGGTTGTCGAAACAATTAAGCACCGGCGAAGCGCTTGCAAAAATAGAAACCGTTGTTAAGAAATACAATCCATCCAGCCCATTTTTATACAATTTTGTCGATGAATTGTACGGTAAAAAATTTGAATACGAAGTACGCATTGGTAAACTAGCGGCTTTTTTTGCTTTCCTGGCGATTTTTATTTCCTGTCTTGGCCTTTTCGGCGTAGCCTCCTTTGTTGCCGAACAACGTACCAAAGAGATTGGTGTGCGTAAGGTACTGGGCGCTTCTGTATTTAATGTGTGGAAATTATTGTCGAAAGAGTTTATTACACTGGTAGCTATTTCCTTACTGATAGCCATACCAGTGGCCTGGTATTTCATGAACAATTGGCTGATGAATTACCAGTACAGGACAGCGCTTTCCTGGTGGATATTTGGCGTTGCGGGACTGGGAGCAGTAATAATTACAATACTAACGGTAAGCTTTCAATCCATCAAAGCAGCCCTGGCCAACCCGGTGAAGAGTTTACGGACGGAATAAGGGCGTGAGACGTGAATCGTGAGTGGGGTACTCAAATTACCATTTTTGATTTCAAATGGAAAGGGTAGGATTTCGGATAAAAAATCAGGTGTTTTCAAAACAGCAGAAATCAGACATAGACTACTATGATAAAAAACCATTTTAAAATTGCCTGGCCCAATATTACACGAAGCAAAGGTTACAGCGCGCTGAATATCTTTGGTCTGGCCACCGGTATGGCTGTTGCGTTGCTGATTGGATTGTGGATTTACAATGAGTGTTCATATGATATGTTTCTGCCCGGGTATCAGCAGTTATCGAGGGTACAGCGTAATTACGACAGCAATGGGGATACACTTACTTTCCGCACTACTTCATTGAAACTGGCGGATGCGCTTCGTACACAAATTCCTGAAATAGAATATGTGGCGGAAAGCGACTGGATGGGGCCGCACGGATTAATGGTGGGTGATAAAAAAATTTACCTGCGGGGTGCCCGCATTGGCAGCGATTTTTTAAAAATGTTTCCCTATCCGCTGCTGCAGGGCGATGCACGTAAGGTAATGCAGGATGCCTATTCCATTGTACTGACGGCTTCAACAGCAAAGGCTTTGTTTGGAGACGAGGACCCCATCAATAAAATGGTGCGTTTTGACAACAGCAACCATTTGAAAGTGACAGGCGTATTAAAAGACCTGCCCGCCAATTCATCTCTTAATTTTAATTTCCTTGTACCCTTTAGCTATTTTGAACAAATCAATCAAACTGTAAAATCGCACCGTACCGGGGGCTTTGGCCAGAACGGTTACCAGATTTTCGTAAAACTTAAACAAGGTGTAAGTTTTGCGCAGGTGGCACCCAAAATCCGGAATATTGAGCATACAGAAAAAGGAAACGGCAACGCGATGAACTCTTATGTGACCCTGCAGCCATTACAGCGCTGGCACCTGTACAGCAATTATATCAACGGGCAGGATAAAGGCGGATTTCTTGAATATGTAAAAATATTCAGCGTCATTGGTTTACTGGTATTGCTGATTGCATGTATTAATTTCATCAACCTGGCAACAGCTCAATCTGAAAAAAGAGCCCGGGAGGTAGGCGTTAGAAAAGCAATCGGTTCGCAACGGAAGGATTTAATACTGCAGTTTCTTACAGAATCCTTCCTGGTAACACTGATCGCATTTCTTTTTGCGATTGTGTTTGTACAGGTATCGCTTCCTGCATTCAATACACTCACCGTAAACTCAATAACTATTCCCTACAATAGTGTAATTTTTCAGTTGCTGATGCTTTGCAGCGTTGTTACTACCGCTTTACTGGCAGGCAGCAGGCCTGCTTTTTACCTCTCATCGTTTGAACCGGTAAAAGTGTTAAAAGGCCGCATGGTAACAGGCAAAAGCGCCGGTTTGCCCAGAAAGATACTGGTGGTATTGCAGTTTTCATGTTCTGTAGCGCTTATCATCAGCACCATCATTATTTACCAGCAGGTGGAACATGCAAAAAGCCGTCCCTCCGGCTACGATTTAAACAGGTTACTTGCAACAGATATGAATGCTGATCTTAAAAAAAATTATACCGCGCTCAAAAACGAACTTCTTGAAAAAGGCATTGCCGCAAGTGTAACAACTGCCTCCAGTCCAGCTACAGATATCTACTGGCACTCTGATGTAGACCGTTGGCCCGGAAAAAATTCCGGCGAAACCATTGAAATGGGTACCATAGTGGTGGGCGATGACTATTTCAAAACCCTGGGTATGGCGATTGTGCAGGGGAAAGACTTTAAAAATATTTATGACAGTACCAGCGTCATTTTCAATGAAGCAGCCATCAGAAAAATGCGGATAAAAAAACCCGTTGGCCAGCTCATAACCTGGCAGGGAAAGCAATATGCTATAGCCGGGGTTGTAAAAGACGCACTAATGCTGTCACCCTTTTCACCTGCCGACCCGAGCATGTTTCTATGCGACGCCGAACCCAGTGGCAATATGATGTACAGGTTATCGCC
>JANPGT010001050.1:0-3566 GCA_031424135.1 Chitinophagaceae bacterium | reverse complement strand
TTTAAATTTTCTCACCCATATTTGCACTGCAATGAAAAAAATCAATCAAAATAGTCAGTGGTGGTGGCATACAAACCTCAAAAGGGGCAAGTAGTGCTATATCCATAGGCATCATACTATATTCAGGCCCCGATATATTCGGGGCTTTTTTATTGGCACCCCCCCAACCCCGCAAGGGGGAGTAAGCAGATACTTATTACAAAACAATTGGGGGAGGCTTCCCCGGTCGGTACCGAAGGTCAGACCGGGGAAATTGAAGTTCATTTATAATAGTACATAAGCGGGACAATGAAAAAAATTACACTCTCTACTACCTGTAAAAAAATGCTGGCCGATGTGTATACCCCGGTGGGTATTTACCTGCGCCTGCGTGATCGTTTCAGGGATACAGTATTGCTGGAAAGTACAGATAACCATGCTGCAGACAATAGCTTCTCCTTTATCGGCATCAATGCCATAGCAGGTATAGAAATTACTTCTGCCAGCAGTATAGAATTTAAATTACCGGGCCAGGAACCTGAAAGAGCAGCGCTTACCAACAGCCGCCAGGTACCCCAGCTGCTATTTGACTTTATGCAGCGTTTCGATGTGCAGCCGGGGGATAAGGAGGCTTCCTGCGCCCAGGGACTTTATGGCTATACCAGTTTTGATGCGGTACAGTTTTTTGATACGGTTCATTTCCGCGACCGCGCTGCAGCGCCTTCACCCGGCTCCATACCGTTAATGCGCTACCGCCTGTACCAGTATGTAATTGCCATCAATCATTATAAAGACGAACTGTATATCTGCGAAAACATACTGCCGGGTATTGAGTCAGAGCTGGCCATGGTAGAAAGCCTCATAAAAAGCAAAGATGTGCCGGTATACCCGTTTAAAGCGGCCGGCGCAGAAACCAGCAATATGAGCAATGAAACTTATATTGACATGGTGAAAAAAGGCATTGCCAGTTGTCACCGCGGCGATGTATTCCAGATTGTACTCAGCCGCCGTTTTGAACAGCTTTTTACAGGAGATGAGTTTAATGTATACCGCTCACTCCGCAGCATCAATCCTTCCCCCTATCTTTTTTTCTTTGACTATGGTGATTATAAATTGATGGGCTCTTCGCCGGAGGCGCAGCTGATAATTAAGAACGGGAAAGCCATCGTGCATCCTATTGCGGGCACCTTTAAAAGAACCGGCGATGATGAGACTGATAAACAGGAAGCCGCCCGCCTCTTGCTGGATGCCAAAGAAAATGCAGAACATGTAATGCTGGTAGATTTGGCCCGCAATGATTTAAGCCGCTTGTGCGATGAGGTAACCGTAGCACATTACCGTGAAGTACAGTATTTCAGCCATGTGATCCACCTGGTAAGCGAAGTAGTGGGTACGGTGCGGCCGGGTACCAACCCATTTGAATTGTTGGCGAAAACATTTCCCGCAGGCACCCTCAGCGGGGCGCCCAAAATAAAAGCCATGCAGCTGATAGATGAATTTGAGCCAACAGCCCGTGGCAGCTATGGCGGTGGCATTGGGTTTATGGGTTTTGATAGCAGTTGCAACCACGCTATTATGATTCGTACTTTTTTAAGCAAACAAAATACACTGTTGTACCAGGCGGGGGCAGGTGTAGTAGCTGCCAGTACACCTGCCAACGAATTGCAGGAAGTGAATAACAAACTGGGTGCCCTGAAGAAGGCCATTGCATTTGCAGAAAACATTTAAGAAAGTGCATAGTTCCGGGTTCATGGTTCACCATCGCGGCAAATCAGGAACAACGGATGGAAAACAAAAAAAGATGAAAATATTAGTATTCGATAATTACGATTCATTTACCTACAACCTGGTACACCTGGTGGAAAAGATATTGCACCAGAAAGTAGAAGTGCACCGTAACGACAAACTGCCTCTGGAAAAAGTAAAAGCATTTGATAAAATCATTCTTTCACCCGGACCGGGCATACCGGAAGAGGCTGGCCTGTTACTGCCACTGATAAAAGAATATGCAGCTACCAAATCAATACTGGGCGTATGCCTGGGCCACCAGGCCATTGGCCAGGCATTTGGCGGCGACCTGGTAAACCTTAGCACCGTATACCATGGGGTAGCGATGCCGGTGATAGTCCGGAGTCCGCAGTCGGGGGTCAGCAGCCCCTTGTTTAATGGTTTGCCCGATACATTTGATGTTGGGCGCTATCATTCATGGGTAGTGGCAGAGAAAAATTTTCCTGCAGACCTGGAAATTACTGCCCGCGATGAAAACAATTTTATCATGGCCCTGCAGCATAGGAAGTACGATGTGCAGGGTGTACAGTTTCACCCGGAAAGTGTACTTACGCCATTGGGGGAGAAGATTATGAGGAATTGGTTAAACCCCCAGTTCTCCTGAAGGGGAGACTTAGATCGGTCATGATAACTAATGGAAAAACGATCTATATTTTAGAACAATATTTTTTTGAGAACTGAGGTAATTCATTTTTTAGAAAAAGTAAATAAAAAGGCTGAACGGAATCATAGTTAATAAAAATAAAATTCCCCTTCAGGGGGTTAGGGGGTATGAAAAAGATTTTACAATATTTATTCGAACACAAGACACTCAGCCGCGATAAGGCAAAGGAAGTGCTGCTGAACATCAGTAAATCTGTATATAACGAACATGAGGTCACCGCTTTTATGACGGTATACCTTATGCGCAGTATAACTATAGAAGAGCTGCAGGGCTTCCGGGATGCATTGCTGGAACTCTGTGTAAAGGTTGATCTGGACGGCTTCAGCACGCTCGATATTGTGGGCACCGGCGGCGACGGTAAGAATACGTTTAATATCTCTACGCTCTCCTGTTTTATAGTAGCAGGTACGGGCCAGAAAGTGGCCAAGCATGGTAATTATGGCGCTACCTCTGTCAGCGGTGCCTCCAATGTAATGGAACAGCTGGGCTATACTTTTAAAAACGATGCCGTAAAACTGAAAAAGGAAGTGGAGGATGCCGGTATTTGTTTCCTGCATGCGCCATTGTTTCACCCGGCCCTGAAAGCTGTAGGTGTTATCAGGAAAAACCTGGGTATCCGCACCTTTTTTAATATGCTGGGTCCCATGGTAAACCCGGCTTTCCCGCAATTTCAGCTGGTAGGCGTCTACAATCTTGAAATGGCCCGTATTTATAATTACCTGTTGCAGCAAACAGGCAGGGCGTTCACCATTATTCATAGCCTGGATGGATATGATGAAATATCACTCACCAACGATACCAAGGTAATCACCAACAAAGGCGAGCAGGTGATGACGCCACAGCAACTGGGCAAACGTTCGGTAAGTGCCACTGATATCTATGGAGGGAACACAGTAGAGGAATCGGCCAAACTATTTGCAAAAATTTTAAAGGGAGAAGGTAGCTGGGCGCAGAATGCTGTGGTATTTGCCAATGCTGCCATGGCCCTGCATTGTACCGGCAATTATGCCAGCTACGATGATGCATTTGCCGCCTCGGTAGAAAGCCTGGAAAGTGGCAAGGCCAATGAAGTGCTGAAGAAGCTGGTTGCGTTGCAGTAATGTTAATGCAAATGGGTGTTTTTCCAATAAGGCGG
>JANPGT010001049.1:0-2408 GCA_031424135.1 Chitinophagaceae bacterium | reverse complement strand
CCACCTTAATCATAACGCCGCATCGCACATTTTACTATTTGCCAAACGGACCCTGACTCAGTTAAAAAGAAAATATAGGATTCATCATTTGGTTCTCTGACTGCTATATAAATGAGTAGTAAAGGTCTATTTATTTGAAAGAACATCCATAATTCGGATATTTGGGAAGTGTAATTAATTTGTATCAAAACCAGGTGCAGCAAAAAAACACTTCAAACCATGGAAATGGAAGCAAAAGAAATATTAAAACAGCATGTGGCCAAAACAGCTACGCTGACAGACGATCAGTTCGATTATTTTTTTTCACACTTCAAATCTCAATCTTACAAAAAAGGGCAGGCTGTCATCAGTGAGGGACAAAAGTTAGATTGCGAATACTTTGTGATCTCAGGTTGTTTAAAAGCCTTTTTCATAAATGACGAGATCAAAATGTATATCCTGCAATTTGCCATGCCTACATGGTGGACTTCAGACTATGGGGCTCTTTATAATCAAACAAGAGCTACCATAAATGTAGATTGTATTACGGATGCAGAAGTACTTTGTCTTTCCAATAGCGACCGGGAAAAAATATGCAGCGAGCTGCACCAGGCAGAACACTTTTTTCGCTGGCGCACCAACAGGGGATACATCGCTTCCCAAAAAAGGTTGTTATCATTTATGAATAATGATACACGTGCCCGCTATGAAGAACTGCTGGCTTTATACCCTCAACTCTATAACCTCGTTCCAAAACACCTGATCGCTGCATATCTGGGAGTTTCCCGGGAAACGCTCAGCAGATTGTATAATTCTCACAAGTAAAGTTCGAATGTGATATACATCACGTAACCGGCAGCAATTGCCTTCGGAGCTTTGTGTCTTCAAATTATTAAAAATTAAAAATATTAAAAATGACAACAAAAACTTTCAAGATCGTTGCAAACCAAAGCAACATCGAATGGACCGGTAAAAAAGTGACCGGATCGCATAATGGAACAATTGCTATTACTGCAGGAACACTTCTGCTGAACGATCATAAACTCAGCGGCGGAAATTTTATTATTGACACGTCTTCTATTAAAATACTTGATATTACAGATCCGGCTACTAACGCCCAGTTTGCAGGTCACCTGTTTTCTGAAGATTTTTTTGCAATAGAGCGTTTTCCTGAAGCCTCATTTGTGATTACAGATGCTGACCAATTTAATGCTGACCGCTATCAATTAACCGGCGACCTGACAATTAAAGGCATCACCAACCCGGTAAGCTTTGAAGCCGATGTACATGTGAATGATGATGTGGCAACCGCATCCGGTAAGATTGTAATTGACCGTACCAAATATGACATCAAATTTCGCTCAGGCAATTTTTTCCAGAACCTTGGTGATACACTGATCTACAATGACTTTGAATTGAATGTGAATTTAACCGCAGTAGTAAACAATTAAATTAAAAACCATGCCATACGTAAAAATAGAGGTGACCCGTGAAGGCGTTACCCGTGAGCAAAAGCAAATCCTGATTGCAGGGGTAACAAAACTGATCACAGATGTTTTAGATAAAGACCCGAAACTCACTCATGTGGTGATTCAGGAAATCGATACCGATGACTGGGGCTATGCAGGCGAACAAACATCTGTGCTTCGTGAAAAAGGAATCACGGCTAAAAACAGGTAATAATAAAAAACAAAAAATACAATGAAAGCACAAACTTCTATCATAACCGGTGCATCAACAGGAATCGGCAAATCTATTGCCGCCTTATTTTTGCAGCACGGACATAATGTGGTTATCAATTCTGCGAATGAAACTAATTTAACGGCTACTTTTAACGAGCTTGGTCATCACGACCGGCTGGCCATGGTGGCCGGCGATATCAGTAAACCAACTACCGGCCAATTACTTGTTGAAACGGCAGTGGAGCGTTTTGGTTCAGTGGACATACTGGTGAACAACGCAGGCATCTTTGAACCGAAATCTTTCCTGGACGTGGATGAACCTTACCTCGATCGTTTCTTAAGTATCAATTTAAAAGGTACTTATTTTACCAGCCAGGCTGCCATCAGGCAAATGCTGAAGCAGGGCGATGGTTCTATTATCAATATCGGTTCGGTATTGGTTGATCATGCCATTGGAGGTTTCCCGGCTACTGCACCTATTTCCAGCAAAGGAGGCATCCATGCTTTAACGAGGCAACTTGCTGCAGAGTTCGGTCTCAATAATATTCGTGTAAATGGAATAGCACCTGGTATCATCAGGAGTCCGTTGCAAGCAAAGACCGGTGTTGATAATGCAGACAGTCTTGCTGGTCTTCACTTGCTTAACCGTATTGGTGAAACACATGATGTGGCTGAGCTGGCGCTTTACCTGGCAGGCAGTAATTTTGTTACAGGCGAAATAATTAACCTGGATGGAGGCCATATTTC
>JANPGT010001048.1:0-4389 GCA_031424135.1 Chitinophagaceae bacterium | reverse complement strand
CGTACTTGTAAAAGGAACATCGCGCGGTACTACTACCAACAACAATGGTGTTTTCAGCATTTCCGCAGACGCGGGAGAAACCCTGGAGTTTTCCATCATAGGGTATAAACTCAATGCGGTAAAAATTGGAGAGTCGGCTACTATCACCATTCAAATGGCAGCTGAAGTAGCCGGCCTCAATGAAATAGTAGTGGTAGGTTATGGTACACAGAAACGTGCCCTGGTTACAGGTGCTGTTTCCAGTGTTAACAGCAAGATCCTGAATGAAGTGCCTTCTGTAAGTATTTCGCAGGCATTGCAGGGAAGGGTTGCGGGCCTTACGGTTACCAATAACGGCAGCCCTGGTACAAACCCTATTGTACGCATCAGGGGTATCAGTTCTATCAGTTTTGCTTCTGATCCCTTGTATGTGGTAGATGGTTTTCCTACGGGCGACCTGTCCACCATTGATACCAGGGATATTGAATCTGTTGACGTATTGAAAGACGCATCAGCAGCAGCTATCTATGGTTCAAGGGCTACCAGCGGCGTGGTAATGGTTACTACCAAAAAAGGCAGAAGGGATAGCAAAATGCGGGTGAATCTTGATTCCTATTATGGTACACAGAAAATAACAAAACGGCTTGATTTACTTGATGCTGAAGGATTCAAACAATATGCTCTGGCATACAGGGGCAGCCAGGTACCAAGGCTTACAGCGCCGGATATCAATCAACCTGTTTATGCAGGTGCCACGCAAACCTATGGCCAAACCAATACCGACTGGCAGGATGCCTATTTTAAAACAGGCTTCATGACACAGCACAATGTGGGACTGAGTGGTGGAAACGGTATCTCCCGTTTTTATGCTTCCGGTGGATACACCAATCAGCAGGGAACTGCCCCCAGTGTTTCTTACAAACGGTATAATTTCCGCATCAATTCCGATCATGTGATCAGTAAAATATTCACTTTCGGAGAGAACTTGTATATCGCCGCCGGCGACCAGGCTTATGACAATAACGAAACAGGTTCAAGAACAAACCTGGTGAACGTTATCCGCATGATGCCGCATATCCCCGTTTATGATCCAACATCCATCGGCGGTTACAGGGGCGTAGATGCTACCAAAGACGGTGGTGACCCTACGAACCCGGTAGAAGATGCCGCATTGAAAAATCCAGGCAAGAGAACCACCTCCAAAATATTTGGAACAGCTTACCTGGAAGTAAATTTCACCAGCTGGTTAAAATTCCGTTCTACATTTGGTGTTGATTATGCCAACGGACTCAATTACCGCTTTGCACCCATATTTAACGACAATGGTGCTATTGCCGGTTCAAGTGCCACCCAGGCCACCGTTACCAATAACAGGAGTATTTCAACGGTATTGCTTTATACAGAACAGCTTTCTTTTGACAGGACTTTTGGCAATCACCATCTGAATGTAATTGCTGTGTATGAGCAGCAGGGGCAGAAAACAAAACAGGAAAATGCCAGCGGCAATCAGCCGTCAAACGAATTGAAAACATTAAATAATGCCACCAACCCTTCTGCGCAAACGCTTTTGGGGGAAAATACACTGCTGTCTTACCTGGGCCGTATTAATTATGACTTTAAAGGAAGATATGTTTTGAGTGCCGCTGTTCGCCGGGACGGCTTGTCTGTTTGGGCAACCGGAAAAAAATGGGCAACTTTTCCTTCCGGATCAATAGGCTGGAGAATTGACCAGGAAGAATTCATGAAGGGTATGACAAAAATATCTGAGCTGAAGATAAGAACAGGATACGGTATAACCGGTATCAATGGCGTATCCCTGGGTAATACTGTATGGCAGGTGCCTGTATATGCAAACAGTGCTTATTATCCATTTGGCAATTCAATTAACGGAGGGCCTGCATCTTCTATCCAGAACCTGGGCAATAAGAGTTTGAACTGGGAAAAAACCAAACAATTCAATTTGGGGTTAGATCTGGGCCTGTTTGCCAATAAATTCACGCTGTCTGCCGAATATTACCAGCGCAAAACAGACAACTTGATTTTAAGTGTACCACTTCCACCTTCGTTTGGATTTATTAATAGTAGTGTGCCTCAAAATGTCGGCGCAATGAAAAACAATGGTTTTGAAGTACAGCTTGGATTTAATGACCGGGTGGGCGAATTTAAATGGAATGCCAGTGCCAACATGAGCTTTGTTACCAACCAGGTTACCAAACTGGCAGAGGGCGTCACTAATATTGAAGCAGGTTCAGATGCAGATTATGGTGGTTACAATATTACCAACACAGCTCCGGGTCAGTCAATTCAGTCTTACTTCGGCTGGCAGACAGAAGGCCTTTTTCAAAATGCTGCAGAAGTTACCAGCCATGCCAAACAAACTGCAGGCACAGCGCCGGGCGACATAAAATTTAAAGATCAAAATAAAGATGGCGTCATTGATCTGAATGACCGTGTTTTCCTGGGCAGTTTTATTCCCAAGATGACCTATGCAGTAAACCTGGGTGCCAATTATAAAAATTTCGACTTGTCGATTTTCTTCCAGGGCGTGCAAGGCAATAAAATTTATAATGCCACCCGTGTTATTACAGAAGGTATGATACGGTTCTTTAATGCCGGTACACAGGTATTGAATGCGTGGACCCCCACCAACACCAACACCAGCATACCCCGCGCCATATCTTCGGATCCCAATCAGAATGCCCGTACTTCTGACAGATTCCTTGAAAATGGCTCCTACCTGCGTTTAAAGAATGTAATGCTGGGGTATAACCTTCCTGAAAAATCGATGCAATCCTTAACAAAAGGGGTTATAAAGAGCCTGCGTATTTATGTTTCGGCACAAAATATTTTCACCGTTACCAAATACAAAGGTTTCGATCCGGAAGTGGGTAACCGTACACCCGGTACATCTCAACTGACCAATGGCATCGACTTTGCCGTTTACCCGCAACCGAAGGCGTTCCAGGTAGGAATTCAGGCAAGTTTTTAATGAAAAAAATTAAGTCAACTTTTCATAAAATATAATATTATGAAGTTAAATATAAGCAAACTGGTTATTGTAGTTGTGCTGGTTTTTACCGGTTCAATTGCCTGTAACAGTAAGTTAGATGTGTTGGATCCCAATTACCCAACTGCTGAAAGTTATTTTAAAACAGCCATTGAATTACAAAATGGTGTAAACGCTGTTTATTCTACCCTCCGTTCAGCACAACTGGTAGGCAGGGAGTGGTTTTTTACACATGATATGAGGGGCGGCGAAACCAACTCCGGCGGTGCACAACTGGAAGCTCCCAGGGCGGAATTATTAAAACAACCGTCTCCGGCGCCTTCAAATTCAGTGATGACAAATGTGTGGACCGGCGCCTATCAAATGATTAACAGGGCAAACCTGGTGCTGTCTAAAGCACCTGGTGTAACTGATAATACGGCGCTGCGTGATCGCCTGGTGGGCGAGACTAAGTTTTTAAGAGCCTGGGCTTATTTTGAGCTGGTATCACAGTGGGGTGATGTCCCGCTGTACACAGAGCCCATCACTTCTTCTACTGGGTTTAAAGGAAAATCACCTGCAGCTGATATTTATGCATTAATTATTGCTGATTTAACGGATGCTGCCGCCAAATTACCCGCCAGCTATGGCAGCTCAGACAATGGAAGGGCAACCAAAGGTGCTGCTTATTCTATGCTTGGTAAAGTGCAGATGCAGAAAGGTGATTACGCTGCTGCAAAAACAGCGTTGCTGCAGGTGTACGGAAAATATTCTCTGGTAGCTAATTATCAATGGAATTTCGACGGCGATATTAAAGACGATAACAATGTTACCGTCGGCACCGGTCATGAGTTTAACGCTGAATCAATCTTTGAAGTGGTTTTTGTTGATAAAGGCGACAATAATTTTAACTGGGGTTATAATGGAGAGGGTTCTACCAGCCCATTGAGTACTGTACGCAACCAGGAATACGGCATCACCTGGGGAAACGTAATACCGTCTAACCAGTTCCTGAATGAATTTGAAGCGAATGATCCCAGGTATAAATTTACCATCTACGAGGAAGGCGACAATATTCTGACAGCCGTACCCAACGGCCCCTTAACACTCACCGCAGCTGCAATGAATATTGCCACCAGTGTAAAGGGCGGGGTAACCATTAAAAGGTTCTTCCGGAAATACAATATTTACGAGTATGTAAATTCCGGCTTTCATCCAGGCGGCATTAACCAGCGTGTGATCCGCTATGCAGATGTATTACTGATGCTGGCTGAATGTGAAGCTGAAGTGGGAACGCCTGCGCAGGCAGCTATTTATATCAACCAGGTGCGCAGCCGTGCAAGTGTTAATATGCCTGCCGTTACACTGGCCACCAAAAACGCTGCGATAAAGGCCGTAATGCACGAAAGAGTGGTTGAATTGGG
>JANPGT010001047.1:0-2342 GCA_031424135.1 Chitinophagaceae bacterium | reverse complement strand
CATCTCGTGTTATATCCCTCGCCGATACATAATCAGATTTTAAGTATGTTTTAAATTGGTTGAGGCTGGCAGATAAATGGCGAGATCCATACGTACGATTATCCTTTATGAACTCCGTATAAAAATCAAGAAAGTTGGATTTTATTTTGTGTGATGGAATATACTTCGATCCCACCGACTGCCCTTCCAGTATCATTTGAGACTTTTTGACTTCCAGAATAGCCAAAGCTTCCTTGTTGTGATTTTTTTCGATTTGGCTTTTGGGTTTAAAATACGTGAAGATCCCTGTCGATGCCCGCTGACCTGCACCTTTGCCCCACTCAAAATAATATCTGACGCGGTTTTTATTTTTTGACAGCTTTTGAGAAATTCGAATGGACATAGTGGCGATTTTTAATGATGAAAAAAGTTCGCCATTAGTTCGCCAAAAGCTCGCCAAAAATGCCGGTAGTATGCGTGAAAAAGTGTGCAAATGTGGATAACTCAAAATGAAAAAACCCTGTAAATCAGTGATTAACACTTCTTTACAGGGTCTAGGTAGTGCCCACGAAAGGAATCGAACCTTCACACCCTTGCGAATGGCAGATTTTGAGTCTGCTGCGTCTACCAATTCCGCCACATGGGCATCTTAGTTTATAGTTCTTAGTTCGGAGTTTTTAGTTCGTTTGCTCAGCAGGGGTCAAAAAGAACCCTGAAACGCAAAAGTGGCAGGCAACTAAAATGAAATAAGAACTATCCCGGTATTCCTGTTTCAGCCTGGCCTGGTTGCTCAAAGGAACTAAAAACCGAGAACTGTGAACTGGGAACTATTCGGGCTGCAATATTACGCATTGCCGCTATTTCAGCCAAAATGAACAGGGTATATTTTTCACAGCAGCCACACTTTTAGCGGCAGCAGCTCTTTTTAGGCAGGAAAACCTTTTTCAGCGCACTTAATATTTTAGTAATCATGCTCATAGCCGGTTTTTTGGCCTTCATACCCCTCTCCACTTTGTGGAGAGGGGCAGGGGTGAGGGCATAAAGGTAGCCCGCCCCATGTAGAATGTAAAATGTAAATTGCCCTTTAAATAATAACGATTGATGCTGACAATTGGTTTAATACGGGAAGGTAAAATTCCGGCAGATAACCGGGTGGCGCTCACCCCCTCGCAATGCAAATGGATCCATAAAAACTCGGCAGATACAAGAATTGTGGTACAATCCTGCAGCACCCGCTGTTTTACCGACCGCGAATACCAGCTGGCCGGGGTAGAGGTAAGGGAAGACATGAGCGAATGCGATATCCTCTTCGGCATCAAAGAAGTGCCTGTTTCCATGCTGCTGCCGGGCAAGACCTACCTGTTTTTCTCGCATACCAAGAAGAAGCAGGCCCATAACCAGCCCCTTTTCCATGCCCTGATGGAAAAAGGCATCACCCTTATTGATTACGAATGCCTGGAGCACGACGATGGCCAACGCATTATTGGCTTTGGCTTTTTTGCGGGCATCGTAGGCGCCCACAACGGCATGATGGCCTATGGCCGCCGCACCGGCCTGTACACGCTTGACAGGGTCTACAAACAAAACAATTTCCGTGAACTGATACATACTTATTTCGGGCTCCGCCTGCCCAATGTGAAGATTGCCATCACCGGCTCGGGCCGGGTGGCCCATGGCATCCTGGAAATCATGAACCTGATGGGCATTCATGAAGTGGAGCCGGATGAATACCTGGTGCGCCGTTTCTCTTACCCCGTGTACACGCAGCTAAAGGGCGCCGACCTCTACGTCCACCAGCTAACGGGTAAATACAACCGAGAAGATTTTCACCAGCACCCCGGCAATTACAAATGCCTGTTTCTGCCCTATGCGGCACAAACAGATATTTTGATGAACGGTGTTTACTGGGATATTACCTATCCAAGACTATTTGAGAAAACGGATATCAGTGCAGACAATTTTATTGTACAAACCATCGCAGATATTACGGATGATGCCAATGGCTCTGTGCCCATTAACCTGGGTGATCAATCTATAGAAAACCCGGTGTATGGTACCGACAAAAAGACTTTTGAGAAAACGGATCCTTACCTGCCCGGCTCCATAGACGTAATGGCCGTGGGCAACCTGCCCAATGAACTGCCCCGGGATGCCAGCCGCTATTTTGGTGAACAGCTGATTAAATATGTGCTGGAAGATTTGGTGAAAGGCGGCTCCGCAATTATAAACCGTGCTACTATGCTGAAGAAGGGCAAGCTGACCGGGGAATTTGGGTATTTGAGGGAATATGCTGCCACTGTCTGAACTGTGATTTATAGGATTAATTTGATGTACAGGATGCCTTTGCGCGGAAGGTCCAGTCT
>JANPGT010001046.1:0-2338 GCA_031424135.1 Chitinophagaceae bacterium | reverse complement strand
TTTAAAGTTAAACACATGATGTTTACCAATGTTTCCGGAAAACTTACAAAATACACTGCAATCATTGAAACAGATGCCGATGATTTTACGAACGCATCAGTTGATTTTACCGGAGACACAGATTCTATTACAACAGGAAATGCTGACAGGGACGCGCACCTTATCAGCCCCGATTTTTTTGACGCCGCACAATTTCCCAAGATTAATTTTATTGCTACTTCGTTTGCAAAGGTCGATGTAGCCGATTTTCAGTTGACCGGGGATTTGACACTACATGGCGTTACCAAACCCATTAAACTAGCGGCGGAATTTGGCGGTCTCATGAAAGACCCCTGGGGAAACATTAAAGCTGCCTTTAATATAACAGGGAAATTAAATCGAAAACACTGGGGCCTGAGTTGGAATGCGGCCCTTGAGGCAGGCGGCGTGCTCGTTGGCGAGGAGGTGACAATCATTGCTGAAATTGAATTAATAAAAAGGTAGTACAGTCTGCTGCAGGAATTTAAACTTGTCGTTTTGCTGTTTAAATAAGTGGCTGAGTAGGTTGGAAATTGTAAGGCCCCGGGCTTTCATGGCCCGGGCTGCAGTAACATATCCAGAGTATAACTTGACCATGATGTTCTAATCAATTTTTAAAACAATACACCAATTCCTGATATCATGGTCAAAAAGTACTTAAATGCGAATAAAAGATAAACATGAAGATACTTATGGTATTAACGTCTCACAGCATGTTGGGCGACACAGGAAAAAAAACAGGTTTTTGGGTGGAAGAGTTTGCAGCACCTTACTATGTACTTTCAGATGCCGGTGTTGAAATAACCATAGCCTCACCACTAGGCGGCCAACCGCCCATAGACCCTAAAAGTGAAGACCCTGGAGCGCAAACACCGGATACAATCCGGTTTTTTAAAGATAGGGCAGTACTTTCCAAGCTCGCTAATAGCGAAAAGTTAAGTGAAATCAACCAGGCAGATTTTGATGCAGTTTTTTATCCTGGCGGGCATGGCCCACTTTGGGATTTGGCAAATGACCAAAACTCCATAAAACTAATTGAAGCTTTTTATACCGCCAATAAGCCCATCGCCTTTGTATGTCATGCACCCGCTGCCTTAATTAAAACAAAAACAACAGAAGGTAACGCACTTGTTAAAGGCAAAAAAATTACAGGTTTTAGCAATACAGAAGAAGAAAAAGTCGGCCTTAAGAAAGTAGTCCCCTTTTTACTGGAAACGGAATTGAAAACCCTTGGGGCACACTATAGTAAAGGTCCGGATTGGCATTCGTTTGTAATAGACGATGGACTGCTAATCACAGGTCAAAATCCGGCGTCATCATCCAGTGTCGCAAAGACCCTGTTAGAGACGCTGGGCAATAAAGGGTTAACTGTCAAAAGGGACAGTTAAATATAGAACTATCAATGATACTGGTCAGGCAGTTTTCATTTCCAATGCTTCAAATTTCAAAATATGGATATTGTGGATCACAACCCGGCAAAGTTCCGGGTCGGCAACATGGTCAAGGTGGCAGTTCGGTATCCGATTGGCCATTACAGGGTGCCTATGTATTTACGTGGTAAAGAAGTTGAAATAATCAGGATTTTGGGGAAATATGTAAACCCGGAGGAAGAGGCTTTTGGGAAAAATGCAGGCAACAAAGTCTGGAGTTATATGATAGCAATCCGCCAAAAGGCCTTATGGCCAAATTACCTGGGTAATGATGAGGACCGCCTCGAAATTGAGGTATTTGAACCATGGCTAGAACACCATAAACTTTCAAACAATGAGTAAGGAACAACTGCACAGGCACAGCGACCATGCACCAATCACAAACGATGAACTTCCCGGGTATTATGAAATACTTGAGACAAGCATCCGTGAATTATTAGTTGAAAAAGGCCTGATTGGCCCCGATGAAATCAGGGAGCAAATTGAAGTACTGGATTCACGGTCGCCGGCACTCGGCTCCAAACTGGTAGCAAGGGCATGGGTAGACCCGGAATTTAGAAAACGGCTGCTGGACAACGGTGTTGCAGCAGCATTGGAATTTGGAATAACCAGTTATGACGATACTGAATTTACAGTATTGGAAAATACAGAAAAGGTGCATCATATGATCGTTTGTACCCTATGTTCATGTTACCCACGGCCGGTATTGGGACTTCCGCCAGACTGGTATAAAAGTAAAGAGTACCGGTCAAGAGCCGTTAGGGAACCCCGCGCAGTGCTCGCGGAATTTGGAACATTAATACCCGATGAGGTTAAAATAGTGGTAAATGATTCCACCGCCAACCAGCGTTACATGGTATTGCCGCTACGGCCAAAAGCCTCTTCCTCCG
>JANPGT010001045.1:0-2816 GCA_031424135.1 Chitinophagaceae bacterium | reverse complement strand
ATTGGCGTTGGTAAGTCATCTTGCCAATGTGGGCGTTGCAAAAACACTGGCCATACATCCGGCATCTACTACGCACGAACAACTGAGTGAAGCAGAACAGAAAGACGCCGGTGTAGAACCTAACCAGGTGCGCATCAGCGTAGGTATAGAACACATAGAAGACATTAAAGCTGATTTTGTACAGGCTTTTGAAAAAGTATTTGCTAAAACTGCTGTTAGCGCTTAGCGATTAGCTGTAAGACAGGGCACCGAATCAATGTTTTTCACGAATACAGACTAAAAGCTGATAGCCTATAGCCAGCAGCTTTTAGTCTGTTATAGATAATCACCCAACTATTGCCGTACAAAATATTTACACATAACAGCCCTTTTACACTTGAATCTGGTACGGTATTGCCGGGTTACCACCTTGCGTATACCACGCATGGCCAATTAAACGAAGCCGGCGACAATGTGGTCTGGATATTTCATGCGCTTACTGCCAACAGCGATCCGGCAGAATGGTGGGATGGCCTGGTAGGAGAAGGAAAATTGTTTGACCCCCTGCTCCATTTTATTGTATGTGTAAATATGCCCGGTAGTTGTTATGGAAGTATAGGCCCGCTGGATACCAACCCGCAAACCAGCCTGCCCTATTACCATGATTTTAATTTTTTTACTACCAGGGATATGGTAAGGGCTTACCAGCCCCTGAAAGATGTTCTGGGCATTCAGCGTATTCATATAGGTATCGGCGGCTCTATGGGCGGGCAGCAGTTGCTGGAATGGGCCATTGAAGCACCGCAGTTGTTTGATTTTATTTTTCCCATCGCTACCAATGCACGGCATTCTGCATGGGGGATTGCTTTTAATGCATCTCAGCGGCTGGCCATTGAAACCGATGCCAGCTGGAAGGACAAAAATGACCAGGCGGGTATTGAAGGCATGAAAACTGCCCGTGGCATGGCCCTGATTTCTTACCGTAACTATGATACTTACGGGCAGGGGCAGTCAGAAGCAGAAAATGAAAAGATAATTGATTTTAAAAGTGAATCTTACCAGCGTTACCAGGGCGAAAAACTGGCTAAAAGATTTAACGCATTCAGCTACTATTTTTTGAGCAGGGCCATGGATGCACACAACGTGGGACGGCAAAGGGCTGGTGTGCAGGAGGCCCTGCAGCAGATAAAAGCCAAAGCGCTGGTGATTGGTATTGAATCAGATATACTTTTCCCGCTGGAAGAGCAGCAGTACCTGGCAAAACAGATTCCCGGGGCGTCTTATGTGTCCATTCATTCTACTTATGGTCATGATGGATTTTTGCTGGAATACGAACAGATACAGCATTGTATTACCCAATTTTTATCAAACAAAAATGCCGGTACATTTGCACTGGCGGCAATAAATTAATGATTATTATGGATGCGCACAAGCAGTTGACAATCGGATTATTTGGTTTTGGTGTAGTAGGAGAGGGCCTGTATAAAGTATTGCAGCAAACGCCTTCGCTGAAAGCTACCATCAAAAAAGTATGTATTAAAAACCCCGGTAAGAAAAGAGAAGCACCTGATGCATTGTTTACTACCGATAAAGATATTTTGCTCAACGACCCGGAGATCAATGTGATAGTGGAAGTAATCAATGAAAGCGATGCCGCCTACGACATTGTTTCCACCGCTTTAAAAAATGGAAAGGAAGTGGTAAGCGCCAGTAAAAAGATGCTGGCAGAACACCTGCCGGAACTGCTGGGACTGCAATGCAAAACCGGATTGTCGGTTTTATATGAAGCCGCTGCCTGCGCTTCTATACCGGTGATACGCAACCTGGAAGAATATTATGATAACGACCTGCTGCATTCCATTAAAGGAATTGTAAATGGCTCTACCAATTTTATTCTTACCAAAATGTTTGAGGACAAACTGGATTTCCAAAAAGCATTGCTGCTGGCCCAGCAGCTGGGTTTTGCAGAAAGTGACCCGGTGCTGGATGTAGAAGGATTTGATGCAGTAAACAAATGGACGCTGTTGCTGGCACATGCCTATGGCATTGTGGCCAACCCTTCGCAGATTGTTTTTAACGGCATACAAAATATCCAGCTCAGCGATGCAGTAGTGGCCGCGGAAAAACATTTTGATATCAAGCTGGTGGCCCAGGCCAAGAAACTGCAGAACGGCAGGGTGGCTGGTTTTGTATTACCTCAGTTTGTACGCGCAGATGATCCACTGGCTTTTGTGAAAAATGAATACAATGGCGTGGTAATAGAAAGCTCGTTTGCCGATAAACAATTTTTTTACGGCAAGGGTGCCGGCAGTTTCCCTACGGCATCTGCTGTTTTAAGTGATTTGTCTGCGCTCCGTTACCAGTATAAGTATGAGTACAAGAAATTATACCATCATCAACCCAATGAGCTTACTACGGATTTTTATATTAAAGTATATATAAGTTTTGATGATTTAAAATACATACCCAAAGAGAAGTTTGAATGGGTGGAAGAATGGCATGCCGATAAAGACAGGAAATACCTGGTAGGCGTACTGCCTTTTGACGAGTTAAAGAATAACAGCTGGTGGAAAGAAAACAATACTTCCCTGATACTCTCGCCGGAACCGATTATAGAAGATGTGGAAATAAGGAAACTGAAAAAGAAGAGTTTGGAGCTGGCGGGTATAATAGGATAATAATTAAACGACGATATTTTTGTAAGAGACGCTGCCTCTTCGTTTGGGGGTAGCCTCTTTAATTTGATTGGTCCAGGGAGCGACCGCGGGGAAAAAACCTGCCGGCATTGCCGGCAGGTTTTTTATGCATCTATCTCAAACTATCCTTTCAAATCCAGC
>JANPGT010001044.1:0-1619 GCA_031424135.1 Chitinophagaceae bacterium | reverse complement strand
GTTTGGTGTTCTTTCAGATTTTGGGAAAGACTGGGCTAAGGGAAAAATAAACACCGGGCCAAAAATATCGCAAGACACCATCCAACTACAACAAGACATTCGAGTAATCGTCGATACCCAAGGGATTCGGAAAAGGTAGTAGAACTATTTTTCATCTATAAGCTATATCCCCTACAATCATCAGGCGCGGTTAACCGGAGTAAATAGTACTTTCTTTCTGTTCGTCCCGGACACCGGCTAAAAGCGCCGGTGAAGGCTTGTCACGGTTTTTTCTCCGCTCAAAGCCAGCTTAGGCCATCCGGTCGGCGTTTCTTACCTAGAAATTTAAGAAACGCCACCCACAGCCCAATAGCTGCGTTAACATAATATACTGTTATACAAATTGCGGGAATGTCTTATTGTTTTCGCCTGTAAGGATTTTTTATAGCAGTCCATCAAGCTAAAAAAATCCTTACAGGCGAAAACGAAGAAGTAGCCGCAATTCGTATAACAAATTTTTATGTTAAGCAGCCCCTTCGTAAAGCGCGATATTTTGGCCGGGCTTCTATGGTTGGCAGCGCTGGAGCAAATGTAGTAATTAGTGGTGTTTATACCAGCTAAGAATGGAAAGGTCTGTTATGTTCATTACGATAATATTCCTCTGTGGCTTTTATAACGGATCGGTAGGTTTCGGCATCCATACCATCTTTTATTACGGTGACGCCTTCGCCATCGATGGGTGGCGTTATATCTTTCCAGCAACAGGCATAAAGGTCAGGATAGGCATTTTGAAACCATTGCATAAACGCGGGGTAATCAGCATTGGCTTCCATAATATTTTATGTTTTAAAATGAATTAAGTAAACTATCGAAATTGCTGCTTCCTGTTGTTATGCCAATACAACAAATAGCCGCTGTAGAAACAGCGGCCCCTTTCTAGTTAAACCCTACGAATTAAAAAATCTATATAAACCTATCTGCTTACATCAGTTGTCCAGCGGATTGTAATATTCTTTCAGAATGTAGGTCAATACAAGTCGTGTACTGGCGCGTATATCATCAGCCTCCTTTATTTTAACCCTGCCGCTTCCGTGAAAATCTATTTCAAACAGTTTGTGGTATTTCATGTAAAGTTCCCGGTGAAGAAGCTTAAAGGATACCATGAACCTTTTGTATTCCATTAAATATGGTCGATATGCCGGCATACCCATAAAGATGAACAGAATCTGCCACGGTTTTATTACAGGGTTCGGGGCAAACATTATATAATTCGCACATTTTTGCGGATGCTGAAAAAAGGGTAACTTTTCAATACTGCGTTGCCAGTCATTATAAAACAGTCATCATGCCGGCCAATACCATTTCTGCTGCATTTGCTCCCCAGTTGATTATTAAAGACGGCGATGCCGCTATTAAATTTTATAAAGCTGCTTTCGGCGCTGAGCTGCAGGGCCGCTGGAACAATGATGATGGCTCTGTGCATGTGGCGGAGCTGCGTTTCCAGGGTGCCTTATTTCATATCCGCGAAGAATCTGAGCAGAAGGCCAACCTTAGTCCCGCCAAAGCCGGCGGCAATACTGTTATTGTAGGTGTATTTGTGCCAGATGTGGATGCCGTGGTAGCCACTGCGCTTGCGGCTG
>JANPGT010001043.1:0-1553 GCA_031424135.1 Chitinophagaceae bacterium | reverse complement strand
ACGTGAAACCGGAAAGGCAGCAGGAACTGGAATTTGGCGCCGACCTGTCTTTCTTCTCCAGTCGCCTGGGCCTCACAGTGAATGTATACAACAAGAAGGTGAAAGACCTGCTGATCAACCGTTTTATTGCGCCCAGTAACGGGTTCTCCAGCCTGCAGGATAATTTCGGTTCTTTGGAAAACAAAGGATTTGAACTGGTGCTGACCGGATCGCCGGTAGCAACAAAAGATGTACGCTGGGATATAACAGCTATTTACAACCGTAACAGGAACAAAGCCATTAATATTGGCCAGGCATTGAACCTGCTGAGCACCAATGCAGGTGCACCGGTAGCCATTATACAGGGCCAGCCCATTGGTGTTTTTTACGGAACCTTTTTTGCAGTAGCGGCCGATGGCAGCCAGGTAAAAAATACCGCAGGTATACCACAAACTGAAAAAGGAACCCAAACCAGTGTACTGAGTTATACAACGGCCAGGGATGTAAACGGCCTTCCTTCAGGTACCACATTGCGTAAAATTGTAGGCAATCCCAACCCCGATTATACCGGCAGTATCGTAAATGAGGTTTCCTGGAAAAAGCTATCCTTCCGTGCGCAGCTGGATTTTCTGCAGGGCGCCGATGTATGGAATGCTGACTGGAGAACAAGACAGGGTGTTGGTAATGGACTGGTAGCAGAACAGGAAGACCTTGGTAAGATACCACGTGGTTATGTGGCCGGAGTATACGCCATTGAAGAATGGAGGGTAGACAATGGCGCTTATGTAAAGCTGCGCGAGCTTTCGTTAAGCTATGATTTCGGTAAAGTAAAAAGCATCAGCGATATCACCGTTAGTTTCAGCGGGCGTAACCTGATTAGCTGGGACAATTATAAGGGCTACGATCCTGAAGTAAACGCAGGGGGACAAAGTACGATACTGAGAGGTATTGATTTTGGCGCCGTGCCTATTCCAAAAACTTTCAGCCTTGGTATCAAAGCTTCTTTCTAAACCTGTAAAATCAGTAGTATGAAAAAAATAATTCAATTGTCAATATACGCTGCGTTAGCCTGTATCGTGTTTACCGGCTGTAAAAAGAATTTCAGCAATCCCAATGCAGCCACTGCATCGCAGGTATTAAGTTCTTCCAAAGGCCTGATGGGTACCGCTATTGGTATACAGCGCACCTATTCTTTGAACGTAGCACCGGGCATTGCAGATGCCAATGGCCTGCTGACCGGTGAAACATTCCTGTTAAATGCAGGTAACACTTCTGAACTGCAGCTGACCACTGGGGGAACTGCAGTGGATGGTACCAATGCCCTGCTGGGCAATATCTGGACCACGGCCAATAAATGTATTTACGATGCCAATAATGTAATCAATGGCGCCGCGCAGTTGGGTGATAAAGGCTATGCCAGCGGTTTAATAGGCTATGCCACTATCGTCAAAGCACTATCTATCGGCAGCCTTTCTATGTTTTGGGAAAAAGTACCCGACACCGTAGGTACAGCAGCCACTGTTTTTATAGATCGTGTACAGGGGTTCAATAAGGCCATCGCTGCCATTGATAAG
>JANPGT010001042.1:0-2428 GCA_031424135.1 Chitinophagaceae bacterium | reverse complement strand
GCTGGCGATGACGACGACGAAGTCGATTGCCAGAACCAGGAAGATCGACGGCCAGTCGATGCCGCGCAGGTAATAGGTCAGCGCCTAATTCAGTAGTATCAACCTTTGTACAACCCTTTATAAAAAATGAAATTGGCCAGCTAATCGAAGTCTTCAGTAAAGGCAAACCTGCATTTCCATTCCGATTCGAAGATGAAAACGGGCGGCTGGTGAAGCTGGAAGATTTCAGGGGAAAAGTTGTACTGCTTCATATGTGGTTTACCAGTTGCAGTGGCTGTATCCAGTTTACGCAAAAAATGAAGGAGTCCGTCCTGCCTGCATTGAAATCCTATCCCAACCTAACGGTCATCAGCATTTGTACGGATGAGGATAAGCAGCAATGGCTGAAAAGCCTTGCAAGAGGGATATATACCGGTAAAGAGGACATCAATTTGTATACCGGTGGATTGTCCTTCTATGATATAGCCATGGTAAAACACTACCAGATCCAGGGAATGCCCTTTATTTTATTGATTGATGAAGCCGGGAGAATAAGTGCCCAGTTTTCCAACCGCCAGGCGGAAAAAGATATTATTGCTACTATCAAAACCACCCTGGAGCAATCAGCTAAAAATTTAGCTGGAAACTGAAAAGAAAGCGGTCGTAGATGGCTATCAGGTGGTTCCCGCTTACAGTGAAGTTGGTTACCCTGTTTCCATTGTAAGGCGGGAGATAAAAACTGTATTTGTATTTACCAGTGATGGCAGAATAGACATCAATAACTGAAAATGAGGTAAAACTATCCCTGTCCTCATTATTGGCCATCAGACCAGAGTTGATAAATAACCACCGGTCAGTAACGCAGGCCCTTTTGTTCACGAAAACAGGCGGGGCGGCCATGCGGATTTGATGGGTGAAGCTGTCAGTAATGATTTTCAGGGCAGCATGACGAATGGTGTCAATGGTATTTCCTTTTAACAATACCTGGAGGTTCGTATCCAGTTTGACGAACTCATTGCGGTAGTAATAAACATAGAAAAGACTGGCCGTATTTTTATTGTACAGCAGGATGCCATCCGTGCAAAATATGCCGTCCAGCTGCTTTGTAAGGGTAAAGGAAGCGCTGGGGTTTCCCGCAAGCCCAGGATTGGTTTTGATAAGTGTATTGCATTTGGCCGCACTATCATAAACCCGCAAAATATAGGAGCTTCCTGCAATAGGGAGTTCCTTGCTGAAGGGTATTCGTTTGTATTTGATATCAATAGGTTGGAGTGAGTCCAGTGTTCCTATAAAAAAACTTGGAACAATAGATTCAGTCAAAAAGACCTTCGGTGAATCGACCTTGAGCCTTGCGGCTCCCCAAGCCACTGGAACTTTGGCAGCTGTATGCAATGCAATATGGTGCGTGTCTGTAAGCAAATAGTTGGTAGTAATTACCTGTATGCTGGCAACAGTATTCCCGAGAAAAATGGTATTTTCGGTAGTACCGGCAATATAATAAGAATTAAAACCCAGGTCCTTTTTGGCCAGGTATCCGATTAAGCGTGGCGGGAACAACCGTACAAATCCATTTTTTTGTCTTTTTTGGGCAATGGATATAAAAAACAGGCCAAGGATTACTAATATACTTCCCGCAAAACAATATATGATACGATAGATAAGTCTTTTTCTCATGTTGTGTTAGTAAAAATTACAGGGCGTGATTAAGTTCACTACCCTGTAATTCTGTTAACAAAAAAATAATTAAGGAAGCCGCTGGTACAGGAAGGTCAACTCAGGCGTAACACATATTGCCGGATTGGTGGTATTCTGGCCCTGGTAGAGTTTGCTCAGGTCGGCAATGCAATGTGGTCTTGTATTATCATCACTGCATACGATCGCCGGACAGGACTGCGGGTTGCTTAATTGCTGGAAAAGATTCTTGTTGGACGAATACAGCTTTGCTGGTGTAGCATTGAATGCAAAGGCACTCCCAATAGCTACGGCAAAGGCTGCTGTCATCAGCATTTTTGACTTTTTCATTTTGTAAAGTTTGAGTTGAAGAAAAGACCTACTCTTTTATACAGTTTTTCGGTGACTACTGAACCCGTTTTTTGTGAAAGCGGAACAGGTCGGCCGCCCACTCCCTTATGATAGTTATTTCATAAAAGGGTGTATTTGTTGCAACAAATAATTTTATACTATGATTGGAAGGCTATCCCTGCCTTTTCTGTAGTGTCCTTTCCAGTTTCCAGCACAATACCTGCACATCCGGCCAGTGTAAAAAATATATTAAAGACAAGGTGCTGGTTCCAGCTCATGGATTGCAGTATCCCCCCGCAACTGCAGGGAATAAACTCGCTGAACCGGGTAATGGCGACGATATAGGCCGTGAACATTGTCATCAGGCTGAAAGAGGCGTACAGCCCTAATAACCGGAATCGTCCGGTAAAAAGTAATACTGCAATAG
>JANPGT010001041.1:0-5925 GCA_031424135.1 Chitinophagaceae bacterium | reverse complement strand
GCCGCCAGCTCAGATGTAGTTGCAACTGCAGATAACGGCAGCGAAACAACGAACTATATTGACATGGGTATAAACGGCTCCGGTAATGCCAGTGGTGTTTTTGGTGCAGCCAACGATGCCTACCTGTACAATGTAGGGCAGAATTTACTGATGGGCACTTCTACTGCCGGTAAGTCGATGGTATTTATGACCGGCGGATCTTCGCAGGCCTCCAACGAAAGAATGCGTATTGATGGAAATGGCAATGTGGGTATCGGATGTATTGCGCCTAATTATAAACTGCAGGTAGTGGGTGATATTGCCGCCCAGGGTGGAACCATCCGTGCTGCTTCCGCCATTATCAGTACTACGCTCACCGCCTGTTCTGATATCCGCTTCAAGGAACATATCAAACCACTGGGCAATACCCTTGAAAACATACTGAAGCTGCAGGGTGTTAGCTATGATTGGAAAGTGAAAGAATTCCCCGACAGGTATTTCAATGCCAAAAAACAGATTGGTATTATTGCACAGGACCTGGAAAAAGTATATCCTGAACTGGTAGAAACAGACAAGGACGGCTACAAATCTGTTGACTACTCAAAAATGGCCCCTTTATTTATTGAGTCTATCAAGGAGCAGCAGCAGCAGATTGATTTATTAAAAAAAGAAATAGCGTTGCTGAAAGAAAAAATTAAATAATGCGTCAACCTGCCCACAGGTTGTACAAATGATGAGTAAGTAATAAATCGTCCGCATTTACTGTAAAGAAATACAGCGCGTATATTATTTATTGAACAGTCACCGCCCGTGAAGATGTATCATTCATCTTACGGGCGTTGTTGTTTTAAATAACCAGCTGCTGTACAGGCGCGGGCAGCACCGCGGATAAGATCCTTGCGGAGACATCGGCGGGGAAAGCGTTAAGATGCTCCCCGAGGTCTGTGCATTGTATCAACGCTAGCCGCATTGCCTCACTGAATGATACAGCTGCAGCTGCTACCCCGCTTATTTCATAAACCCTTCAAACTGTGCAGCATAGTTGCATTTTACCGCAGAATTCGCTTTCTTACCGGTCAGAAATCACCTTTTACCGCTTGTTTTCTCACGGCTGGCTGGCAAAAATCGCCATTGCCGGAATAGCCTATTATAACAGCCGCCAATTATATTTACATTTGGTCCGTCAATTTGAAGTGAAAAAGAACAAGCGGGGAAAGTAAAAATCAAATTTCAAAACAACATAACATGGGATTAAAAGACTTTTTAAAACAACAGGGTTTTATTGCAGAAAGTCCGGAAGATAAAAAAGCTGCGGCCGACAATACGCGGGTAGCTAAACCCGCTGTGGTGGAGCCCATGTATTTCCCCGTAAATGCAGGAACAGCCAAAAACAATACCACAGGCGATCCCTCTTTTGTAACACCCCTGCAGCAGGTGGGTGCTGGTATGGCAGCGCAGCCGGATGCTACTTTCGTCAAGTACTTTGAAGATGAGCTGGTAAAATCAAACCTGCCGGGGCCCGATTATTTCGAGTTTCGCCAGCAGCTGATTAAGACGCAGCAAAAGATGGCAGACAAAGGCGTTGTGGCTCCTGAAGTAGTATTGCAGGCAGTATTGACCAGTTTTGAAGCACAGGATATTTCATCGGTAAAGCTGGTGGAAGCAGCAAGGCATTACAAAGACCTGCTGAAACAGAAAAATGAGGATTTCCTGAAAGGTGCTACTGCCGAAAAAAACAACCAGTTGCAGAAAAGGCAGGCTGTGCTGCAGGGGCATGAAGAGAATATCAAGAAAATACAGCAGCAGTTGCAGCAGCTGGAACTGCAGAAAAAGCAACTGGAAGAATCAATGAGCAGGGAAAAAACACAGCAGGATGTGAATAAAACCCTGGGGCAGGAGGGCATCGAAAAAATAGAAAAAGCCAGTCGCCTGATAACCCAGGCGCACGATTACATGCAGTCTGCCATTGATACCGATATAAAAAGACTGCAAACTGTTTAAATAATATATATTCAACCATTATAAACGTACAAACCAAATCATCATGAATGATGTAATAAAGAGTTCTTCGGTGTATACACTGGAAACTGCGGACGAAAAAAAATTGCGCACCGGCATTACCGTTGCCGTGGTGGCCGTCTTTCTTTTAGTAGGGTATTTTCTGCTGCCGCTGATTACACAAACCATCCGTAACTGGATAGATTTCGGTATCCAGGTGGGTAAGCTGTTTATTATGATAGGCATTGTTGGCACCCTCTTTCTTATGCGCAATGTGCTGATTGCCCGTTATAAAAGCGCTATCCGGAAAATGACCCGGTTCCTGATCAAAACAGATTTGCCCGGCCTGCTGGAAGTAGTAGTAGCCAACCGCCGCGAAGTGCTGGCCAAGTTCAGCACCAGCATCAAGAAAATGATGTCTGCCATTTCTTTGCATACCACCAAAATGGAAGAAAGAAAATTGTCCATGCAGAAAAACCTTGACTATGCGGCGCAGTTTACCAAACAATCGCAGAATGCCAATGCCGATGCCCACCTGCGCGATAAGGCAAAGGACCAGATTGCACATTTTGCACGTGAAGCGGCAGAGGACGAAAAATTGCTGAAAGTAATGCAGGATGATAAACAGAAAATGCTGAAAAGCTATAATTTTTTCGACCGCCTGTACAGCAACCTGGAAAGCAGCACAGAATCGGTTGCCAATACCATTGGCCGTTTGCGCGACCAGCTGCAGACTTCCAATACCTGGCGCGAAGCGGCCCACAGTGCCTCGGCCTTGCTGGGTGTGTCTGAATTTGAAACCATCACCCTGGAAGAAACCCGCAACCGTATTGCGCAGAATGAAACAGAAGTAATGTCAATGATACATGACCATGAAACACTGCTGATGAAAATGGAAGCGGAGAATGGTATTATGGATGATGCCGGGCAAAAACTGCTGGAGCAATACAGCAACAAAGTGGATGTATTTGCTTTTATGAAGAGCGATGAGAATGCCGCTAAAACCGGTGAGGCAGCCAGCATGGATACCAGTTGGTTAACCGCCAATAAAGATTTATTAAAGTAAACTGGCGTATAATGTGGCGGGTGAGGACACCGGCCACGGAGAAAAGTAACCGGTGTACTATTTGGCGGGTGAAGACGCCGGGCCACGAAAATGTGATAGCAATTGCCGGAGAGAAAGCCTGGCCATAGCGTTAAAATTGTTCAACACTTTTTCACCAACAGCCACTTTGTACACGTTTCATCGGCTATTAAAACCTTATATTCATTAAAATAAACCTTACAAACTCAAATCAATAAAATTATGGAACTGACTGAAAAGGGCCAGAAAACTGTAAAAGCCATCCGTAACGTAGCCATTTTTGCGGCAGTGCTGGGTGGTGCTTACTTTGCATATAAACAATGGGGCAGCAGTGCTAAAGATGGTAAACTGCCCGTGGTAAGCCAATCGGGTAAGCCAGATTTAATTGTGGCCTACAATACTTTTACCGGTGTGGAAGGACTGGTGCTGGAAAACGGCGGCATGGAACCCAACGAAAACAGTGCGCTGTATAAAAACTATGGCATTAAGCTGCTGATTAAGCAAATGGATGCAGTGAAGGATACCCGGGCCGGTTTACACTCCGGTGATCTTGACCTGGTGTATTGTACCACCGATGCATTGTCTGTAGAAATGGGATCGGGCAGCGAACTGCTGGCAGATAATGTAGTACAGATTATGCAGGTAAACCAGAGCCGTGGTGCAGATGCCATTGTGGTGCGCAAAGGCATTGATGATGTGGCTGCGCTGAAAAAGAAAAAAATTGCCTATGCCGTAGGTACTGCTTCGCATACCTTATTATTAAATGTACTGGAGTCTTCTAATTTAAAAATGACCGATATAGATGGCTACCAGGTAGCAGACGGAGTAGAAGCCGCCAACGCCTTTAAAAATGGCCAGTGCGATGCGGCCGTGGTATGGGCGCCGGATGATGAAGACTGCGTGGCCTCACAGGCAGGTGCAAAAGTGTTGGTAAGCAGTGCGGTTGCCAGCCAGATTATTGCAGATGGTTTACTGGTAAAACAAACAGTACTGAAAGAGAAACACGATCTTATTGTGAAACTGGTAAAAGGATGGTTGCAGGGCAATGCACGCGTGAATACCGATCCGGCTGCAAAAAAAGAAGCCAATGCATTGTTTGCAAAAGGCTTTAAATTTCCTGAAGACGTAGCGGCCAAATCTGCCGACAAAGTATATTTCTCTACCCTGGGCGATAATATCAATTTCTTTGGGCTGAACAGTACTTATACCGGTATGACGGGCGACAGGATGTATGGCAGGATGGCGATTAAATATACCGAAGTAGGGCTGGCAAAATCACCCGCGCCCTGGAGAAATGTATCTGATCCCTCAGTGATACAGGAATTAATGAACGATAAAGCTTTCCTGGCAGAAACCAACCAGAACGCTGCCAAAGTAACTTCGTTTAAACCAGCCACAGAAGAAATCAAAACACAGGTGTCGCAGAGCAGCAAGGTTATCAGCCTTGAATTTGCTACCAACTCTGCACAACTGGATGAAGACGATAAAGTACTGATAGATCGTGAAATTAAAGAATTGGCGCAGGGATTTGCCGGTGCCTATATCCGTGTAGAAGGTAATACTGATAATACGGGTGCTGCTGCGTTGAATGAGAAGCTGTCACTAAGCAGGGCCAAATCTGTGGTGAATTACCTGGTGAATGAGCATAAGTTCGATCTTAATAAATTTATTGTAGTAGGCAATGGTGCCAATAAACCGGTTCCGGGTTACGAAAGCAATGCTGATGAAGCCAGCAAGGCTAAAAACCGGCGTACAGAGTTCCAGTTTATCTGGGACAAAAAAGAGAAACAATAACTGCATTGCATTAAAAGCGGATTTTGTAATCCGCTTTTTTGTCTTAACCGGTTAATTTTTTTTTATGAGTGAAACAAATAATGAAAATTCATTTGCCCTGGGCCTGAAAAGATTTACGGCTACTTATTTTTCATTGCTGCAGATCTCCGGGTGGTTGATTCTTTTTGTGTTGTGGTGGCTGGTCACCAATTTTCAGCTCATTAATAACCACGTAATGCCTACCCCGCAAAAGACCTGGCATGCGTTTACAGCATTGCAGAAAGACGATAACCTGTGGAGCAATATCCTGTTTTCTGTGCGCATCAATGTAATTGGTTATTTAAAATGTATTATAGCGGCCCTGGTAGTGGGCTTCGCTATCGGGTTGTCGCCCAAAGTGCGTAAGATGTTCAGCCAGCAGGTAAATGCATTACGCTTTGTGCCTATCACCGCACTGATGGGTATTTTTATTGCCATCAGTGGCTTAACCATCGATACTAAAATTAATTTCCTGGCTTTTGGTATATGGGTATACCTGGTGCCGGTAGTGGTACAGCGCATAGATGAAGTAGATACGGTACACCTGCAGATGATGAAGACACTGGGTGCCAGTTTCTGGCAAACGGTGCGTTTTGTTACCTGGCGTTCGGTGATTGCCCGTCTTTCTGATGATATCAGGATATTGGTAGGCATCAGCTGGACCTATATTATTGTAGCAGAACTGGCCGGTATACAGGGCGGTCTTGGCAGCCTTATCTTTTTGGGCGAGCGCCAGAGCAATGTAGGAAAGGTGTATGCCGTGATCTTTATTATAGTGGCCATTGGCATTATACAGGATGCCCTGTTCAAACTTATTGACAGGCTATTATTCAAATTCAAATACCAGTAATATGAAGGAAGTCCAATCGGTACATGAGCAGGCTGCGGGCAGCAGTGTATCGCCGCCGGTACTTGAGTTGAGGGGAATTCACCAGAAATATTTTGATGCCAAAACACAGCAGGATTTTGTTGTGTTTGATGATTTCAACCTGGCAGTAGAAGACCACAAAGACATCGGTCAGTTTGTAGTGATCATGGGTAAGTCGGGTTGC